>CAJMMH010000154.1 GCA_905214365.1 uncultured bacterium | reverse complement strand
GCTAACCTTGAAAATCCGCAGATTTCCATACCCCTTTCCCGACCGTTTCAGGCGCCGCCGCAGGATTTTCCAACATCTGATTTCAGCATTCAGCATTGCTCTTTTGAATGTTCCAGGTTCCCTGCCGGAAATCAACAGTAACTTCCGTTCCATCGGAAAAGATGCTTCTCTGCCGGTCTTTGTCCCCATCAATCAGCTCATGCGATACCATCTCGCAGCACGCAACTGCTTCATGCAGCCGTGCTACTGTTTCACAGCGTTCCTTCTGCTCTTTTTCCGTGAAGCCCTGACCGCCTTCAAATGAGCCGTCCGTCCCCTCATATGCGCCGTTCCGGATGAAGTACGGTGCTCCGCCGTTCAGCAGCGCGTAGAGCATGTAATCTTCCGTCTCATGCTTCTCCATCATCCATGGAATGATTACGCAATCGTGGTATACCAGATTAAACAGCGGAATCGGGATGCCCTGCTTCGGTGCGTCCGGCCTGCGCATCATAAAATCATACGGCGCGTAGTGGCAGAACACTAATTCCGGAACCGACCAGTCTGTCACCTCCTCCGAGCTGGACAGAATCCCTTTTGAGAGCAGCCACGCAAAGCAGCGGCTCCGGTACTCCAGGCATTCTTTTCTTGTCATCCGGTGATGCGGCTCGGAACATTCATCCGGCTCATTGCAGGTAAATACATCCAGATACGCGCAGTCCAGATCAATCCCGTTTGCGGCAAGCTCCGTGAAATTCCGCTTCACATAGTACGGAGCCTGGGACGCGCATAAATAGGTCTGCGGACCCCCCGCCCAGTTCGCATGCGTCGGAATCGTCCCGTCCGCCAGATGCACTGCTGATCCCTCATCATACGTCTCAGCGGCAAAATAATAATCCCGGTACTGGTCATGGATGCCAAACAGATAGCCGTATCTGTGCAGGGTGTCGCACAGCTCCTTCATTCCTTCCCAGCCTCCAGCTTCCACGCAGGCAGGCAGATAGTCCGGATGCCGGTTATCATATCCCGGATCGCCCCATCCGTCCAGATGCAGATACAGCTTTTTAATCCCAAGCACCTCTGCCAGATGCCGGATTTGCGCAGTCCGCACGGAAAACGGCGTCAGATGGTTATTTTTATCCGGATTTTGCGGATCGAAGAACCGGGAATCCGGCTGCACCTGCGTCTTGATTCCGGCGTGTACAAACAGACAGCCAACCAACGAATCCACCGGCGCGCGAAGCGCCTTTTCCCGCAGCGTGCGGAAGGTTCCCTGCTCTTTAACATAGCTTCTGTAATACTTGCACAGGGTATTGTAATCGCAGTTTTCCTCCAGATGACAGAGTATCGTCCGGCGATACCGCATCGCGTCAAGCGATGGATACAGCGCCATCCGTACCGATGTAAAATCTGCCCCTGCCGGATGCTCTGCCAGATACCCGGCGTCCTCCGGCTGCTCACAGATCATCAGATACCCTGCCGTTTCCTTTACCTGGCCATACCACGGCATATAGGAACCGGCCGTACACATCCGTCCGCCGAACGGAATCTCCGACAGCTCTGTCTCCCATCCGTTCGGAATCATCAGTCCCTGCTCAATATTCAGCAGCGTGTACCAGCGGCTGTCTGCCCGGTGAAAGTCCATCGGCTCCGGCCACAGCACTGCCGTAATCACACCCTCCGGCTCCGCAAGCGGAATCCATTCATAATGAATATCTCCGCCTGCAAACTCAATCCAGACCCAGGTTTCAAACACTAGCTTTTCCAGACCGCTCTGCGCCGGAAACTGCTCATAATGACTCAGAATACCAGTCCCGATTCCTGTCGTCTTTTCCTGATGACGGATTACCGCCGCTTCTGAAAAGAACACCGTGCCATTTTCTGTACGGATTGCTGCCCGCGCGGACGGATCCTGTCTCCATATGGTACTTCCATGCCGGATCTCCAGCAAAAGCCGTGTTTTATCCAGACTCAGCACCGTATTCCCGTGTTTTCCTGTCATCATTCGTTTACTTTCCTTCTCTTCTGAATTACTCCCTTTCCATACCATGCAATCCATCCGGAAAGCAGTCCGACTGCCAAGCCGCCAAGCACATCCGTTGGAAAGTGCATATACAGATACATACGGGAAAACGCAATCAGCACTGCCAGCACTAACGCCGCCTTCCACAGCCATCCGACACCGTATTCCTTCCGGCACAAAACCAATGCCCACGCGGCAGCAAACGATGCCGACGTATGACCGGACGGAAAGGAATAATCTGTCGGCCGCATTGCCAGAAGCTCTATTGTCGGATTCAATACAAACGGGCGCGTCCTTGCCGCAAGCGGTTTGAGCATTCCATTGCACAAAACCAGGTTAATCAGCAGCGCCGCCGCCACAACCAGTCCGGTCTTTCTTGTCTTCGGAATACACAAGAGCACCGCCGTCAGCACAATCCATACAATTCCCGCCTCGCCGAGCGTTGTCACAAGCACCATCAGCCAGTCGCCGAGCGGCGTATGCAGCGACTGCAGCGCATTCAAAAATTCCAGTTCAATTCCCATAATCGTTCCTTTCCCGCTTTCCGAAATCGCAGCTGCATGTTTACCTCCATCATATCACAGAGCTGTTCCCGGTATTCCTGCGACAATTTTACCAGCTTCAGATTCATACACATGTTCTTCTTTTCATCCGGATACAGAGAATCCCTCCGCCCAGACCTGTGTCTGTTCCGGAGGGATTGCTCCATTTTCGTTTGCTCTTATTTATGCCAAAATCAACAGTCCGCAATCTATGCTGCTGCACAGCCGCGCCAGACCGGCTTTGCAGCTATCCGTACATTTCCGGGACTGCCATCTGCCGCTCATGGATTTTTCTTATACAACCAGGAAGAACTTCAGCAGGAAGATCAGAGAAATCACATACGTCAGGATCGAAACTTCCTTTGCCTTTCCGGTAAATACCTTCATGATGGTGTAGGAAATCAGAGCCAGACCAATGCCGTGTCCGATAGAACCGGAAATCGGCATGGAGATCAGCATGATTGCCGCCGGAACAGTCTGGAAGATATCGGTAAAGTCAATCTTGGACAGACCGGAAATCATCAGGATACCAACATAGATCAGCGCGGAAGACGTTGCCGCTGCCGGGATGATCGCTGCAATCGGGGCAATAAAGATACACGCCAGGAACAGGATTCCGGTTGTGAACGCGGTCAAACCGGTTCTTCCGCCTGCCTCAACGCCGGACGCGGACTCAACAAAAGTCGTAACGGTAGAGGTTCCGGCCACTGCGCCTGCAACAGTACCAACCGCATCAGCCAGAAGCGCTTCCTTCATCTGCGGCATGTTTCCGTCCTTGTCAACCATACCTGCGCGGGACGCGGTTCCAACCAGTGTTCCGATGGTATCAAACATATCGATGATGCAGAAAGTAATTACCAGAGTAACTGCGGTAAACCAGCCGATCTGCAAAAATCCGCTGAAATCAAAATGGAACAGTGTGTTTTCTGCCATATCCGCAAACGGAGGCACAAAGGATGCTCCCGCAAGGCTTGCAAACGGATTGGTGTGAAGGAACAGTGCCTCGCCAGCCCAGTAAATAACAGAAGCTGCCAGCATACCAAGGATAACGGCTGCCTTAACGCCCTTCTTTGCCAGAACGATGATCACAAACAGTCCGATGAACATCGTTACAACCGTCAGAACCATCTGCGTATATCCGCTTCCCATTGCTTTCTGTGCAACACTCGGAGTCAGCGCTCCGAAGAAATCTCTCATCACAAAGAACGGGCCGCCGGTTTCGGAGTAAACTCCGGCATTGGAACCAACACCAATGTTGAGCAGCATCAGGCCGATTGCCGGCGAAATACCAAGACGCACGCCAAGCGGAATCGCATTGACAATCTTGTCACGGATGTTTAGTACAGACAAAATGATAAAAATGATACCCTCAATCAGGATGATGCACAGCGCGGACTGGAAGGATTCCAAATAGCTCATGCCTGTCATGCCTGCAATATTGCCGACAACAACCGCAAAAAAGCTGTTCAGTCCCATTCCTGGAGCCATCGCAAACGGCTTATTCGCCGCGAATGCCATTACCATCATACCGATAAAGGACGCAATACAGGTCGCCATAAAGACGCCGTTCCACAGTCCGCTTCCCTCTGCTCCGAAATTGGTCAGAAGGTTCGGGTTCAGCGCAATAATATACGCCATTGTCATGAATGTGGTCAGACCGGCAATAATCTCGGTTTTAACCGTCGTGCCGTTCTGCCTGAGTTTGAAGATCTTTTCCATTTTCCCCTCCATCTTTTTTGTACTCCCGAACATCCGGGCGTACATTCCTTTGTTTTTACGCGCTTCTTCAGTATAACGCATCCTGATATTTTTTACAATTACAAAATTGGCTGATATTCAGGACATGCTCAGTTATCGTTACTGTTCACGCTACGCTCAAACAGTAACCAGTTATCACCGTGTCAGATCTTTTACCCATTTATACTTTTTGAAATGGTACAGCACCCACGGAACCTTTCCGACCTCATCAATACAGGTGCACGCGTATACAAGCACAACCGGCCAGTGAAACCAATAGGTTCCTGCTGCCGCTAACGGAATTGCCAGACACCACATGCAGACCGCCAGGCTGTACATATCAAACATCGTATCTCCGCCAGCGCTGAAAACTCCGTTGATAATCACCGCATTTACTGACCGGCCGATCAGATAAATGACAATGATCGCAAACATTCCCTTCAGATACTCTGCAGCCTCCGGTGTCAGCTTCACAGAATTCATGACAACCGGGATCGCCGCGCACATCACAAGCGCAGCAAAAATACCGCAGATAAACGACAGTTTCATCAGGCGGATTCCATATTCCTTTCCTTTTTCCAGCTTTCCGGCTCCTAATTCATTGCCAACCATAATTCCGGCCGCGCCGGACATACCAGCGCTGAAACAGCACACCAGCTCCCGGACGACAGCTGCTACCGAATTGGCTGCCGCCGCATCGGTTCCCATATGCCCAAGAAATGACGAGTATGACGTAAGACCGACACCCCAGAACAGACACGCGCCGAGAATCGGCATTGCGCATTTCCAGAAATCATGTGCCAGCTGCCGGTCTCTATGGAACAAGTCTGACATCTTCGGTTGCAGATAGCCCTTCTGCATGGATATTGCGGCAGCGCATCCAAATTCAAGAATACGCGCAATCAGAGTTGCCAGCGCCGCTCCCTGTACCCCCATCGGCGCGATTCCAAAACCGCCGTAGATAAACAGTGCGTTCAGCGCAATGTTCACACAGACTGCTGCGGAACTGATCACTGCAGCAGCCTTTGCGTGTTCGCTGACCTTCATAATGGTCAGATAACACTGGGAAATTCCAGTAAGCAGATACGAAAAAGCCGCGACCCGCAGATAACTGGTTCCATAATCAATCAATACCTCTTCATTGGTAAAAAGAACCATCAGACACCTTCCGCCAAACAGGCACGCTGCGAAAAACGCCGCGGATACCAGTCCGCACAGCCGCAGCGCCATGCCGAAAATCGCGTCCAGCGTCTTTTTATCTCCCTTTCCCCAATACTGAGCGCCCAGAATTCCGAGACTCGCCGTCGCCGCTGACAGAAACATGTTCTGAATAAACTGGATCTGCGTTGCCAGCGAAACCGCAGACATATAGTTCTGATCCACGCCTCCCAGCATAAACGCGTCCGCTACCGCCACCAACGCCAGCATCAGGTTCTGAAGCACAATCGGAACCATCAGACTCCACAGCTTCCGGTAAAATACCCCTTCTGCCCTTCCTCTGCTCATTTGTTTTCTTTCCCCCATCTTCCAATGTACTCCCGGAATTTTTTCCGCACCTGCTTTCCGGCCAATTTCCCGATATCTGCAATACAGTCTCTGCCACCGGACCGCGTTTACTATTACATGCCTGCAAATGGAATTTCAGAGAAGAATCGGTAATTCCCTGCGCCATCAGCGCGGTCACAGTCAGGATACCTTCCTGCAGTCTGTATGAGCTTAGCCACGCTTTTCCTCCTTCTGGCCCGGCTCTGCTTTTCTGACAATCTTCTCAAAGTCGGATGCCGGGTGCTTGCACAAAGGACAGATAAAATCCTCCGGCAGCTCTTCGCCGACATATTCATAGCCGCAGATCGTGCAGCGCCAGATCGTCTGACCGCTCTCCGCCGTTCCGACTTCCTTTGGCTTCGGCTTAATATTATTCAGATAATATTCATACGTAACGGACGGCACATCGCTCAGTACCTCCATATCCGTGATCTCACCGATAAACATTGTATGGGATCCCAGATCCTCTGTCTTTGTTACCTTCACAGATATATACGCGTTGGTTCCTCTGGTAATGTAATAGAGTCCATTTTCTCCTCGCGCGCACGCGCCAAATGTCTCAAACTTGTTGACCTCGCGGCCGGACTGGAATCCGAAATGCTCAAACAGGTCAAACTGCGCATTCTGGCTTATTACCGATACCGTAAACGTGCCGGTTTTTTTGATCATATCATGCGTCGCGTTTAACTTATTGACGCAGATGCTTAACTGATTCGGCTCCGATGCCGCCTGAATCGCTGTGTTGATGATGCAGCCGTTGTCCCTGCCATCCTCTTTTGCGGTGACAACAAACAGACCGTAGCTGAGCTTGTACATTGCTTTCTTATCCATAATTTTCTGCTACTCAAAATATGTGTAAATATACTCATATCGAGAATTGTAGGTTCTCACG
>CAJMMH010000153.1 GCA_905214365.1 uncultured bacterium | reverse complement strand
GTCTGTCAAACCAGTACTCCATCGTGCACTCCTTCCTCTCTCTGATCCGGCCGCTGTACTATCTTACGGAATTTTCAGTTCAGAAAATTCCTGCCGTGAACCGCAACGCAGCTGTTTCTTACAGCTTATATGCGTCGCAGACCTCATTTACCTCTCCAACCATCTTTACCGTATGATCTTCCAGCCATACGACCCGGTTGCACATGCGCCGGATCTGATCCAGATTATGAGACACAAACAGCACGGTAGTTCCGCCGTGCATCAGTTCCATCATACGTTCATAACTCTTCTTCTGAAATCGCTCATCTCCGACTGACAAAATTTCATCGACAATCAGAATCTCCGGATTGACAACGGTCGCAATGGAAAACGCAAGACGCATCAGCATACCGGAAGAATAATTCCGAATCGGAATATTGATAAAATCTCCAAGCTCAGAAAACTCCAGAATCTCATTATATTTTTCCTTCAGATATGCTTTCGGATACCCAAGCACTGCTCCATTCAGAAAAATATTTTCATGTCCGGTCAGATCGTAATCGAAGCCGGAGCCAAGCTCCAGCATCGGAACAATCCGTCCGCCGCGGTATACAGAACCAGTCGTCGGCTTTAAGATTCCGGAAATAATCTTCAGCGTTGTGCTCTTTCCAGCGCCGTTGCGGCCAATGATACCGACAACCTCTCCCTTTTTCACATCAAAGCTGACATTCTTCAGCGCCCAGAACTCCTTAAACTCCATCTTCCGGCGCAGCAGCAGCGTCGTCATTTCCTTGATACTGGTCACGCGGTCGTTTGCCATGCGGAACCGCATGGAAACGTCCTCGACCTTCAGTATCGCATTGTTATTCGTATCACTCATCTGTTTTACTCCGGTTAAATATATAATACAAACTTATCTTCCGTCTTGTGGAACACCAGTCCGCCGATTACCAGCATACCAATCGAAAACGCGGCGCAGATGACATACTCGCTGATTGCCGGAGAGCATCCGTTGATAACAATGGTTCTCACAAACGAAACATAATGATACATCGGGTTGAACTGGATCAGCGTTACCAGCCAGTCCGCCTTTCCCTTCAGCAGCTGCAGACTGTAGATGATCGGAGTCGCATACATCCACGCAGTCGATACCACGCTCCAGAGGAACTCAACATCGTGGAAGAATACCATCAGACTTGAAAGCAGAAGTCCCATACCGACCGCAAAGGAAATCAGAAGTACCAGCGCTAACGGCAGCAGCAGCACTGACCAGGTCAGGTACAGTCCATTGAACAGTCCATAAAAAAATGTTACCAAAAGCAGCGGCAGCATCGACAAAACGATGTTAATACTTGCAGACAGAACCTTGGTAATCGGATAAATCATCTTCGGCACATATACCTTCGTAATCAGGCTGGCATTGCCGATGATCGCGCGCATGGACTGGTTGCAGCAGTCTACAAAGCCGTTAAAGATTACAATACCGCAGAGCAGATAAATCGCATAGTGCTTCACGCTGTCGTCACGCACATTCAGCAGGTTGCTGAATACAACATACTGAATGCTCATCATCAGCAGCGGATTTAAAAAGCTCCAGAACACACCAAGCACCGAGCGCTTGTACTTGATCTTGAAATCTCTCGAAACCAGCTGTTCAATTAGAAACTCATACCGCGCGATTGTCTGGATAAAATTGCCAAGCAGCGTCTTCTCTCCCGCCGCATCGCGCTTTACCATGCGTACACAGTATGCTGTCAGCAGCACAAAGCCAGCAGCCTGAACCGCAAGAAATCCATTCGTTCCAATCAGGCACTCCGCAATCTGCGGCCACGCGATCAGATCCAGTAAAATTCCAAACACAACATATGCCGCAAGCAGCGCAATGCTGACCTTTTTCAAATTATATTTCTTAACATCCATCTGATCATCCTGCCTGTTTACTCAAAGTGGAACGTATCCTTCAGGCCCTTCCATTTTTTATCCTTTTCGGACAGAATCAGCTCCGTCCCCTCCGGAATCGGCCACTCAACACCAATCTGCGGATCGTTCCAGAGAATGCCGCCCTCATCGCCCGGATGATAGAAATCTGTGCACTTGTACGCAAACTCCGCCTCATCGCTGAGCACAACAAAGCCGTGCGCAAAGCCTTCCGGAATATAAAACATCTTCTTATTCTCCGCCGTCAGTTCAACGCCGAACCACTGTCCAAATGTCTCAGAGGATGCGCGAAGATCTACTGCCACATCGAATACGCTTCCGCGGATTGCGCGCACCAGCTTGCCCTGCGGATACTGCTTCTGGAAATGAAGGCCGCGGAGTACACCCTTGACAGACATGGACTGATTGTCCTGGACAAATTTCATATCCAGTCCCGCTTCCGCGAAATCATTGTAATTGTAGGTCTCAACAAAATAGCCTCTGTCATCTTTAAATACGGTCGGTTCAATCACGTACAACCCCTGAATCTTGCATGGTGTTACTTTAATCTTTCCCATCTTCCTACCTCATACCTTTCTTTTCTTTGTCTTACTCCCAATAGTCCTGATTGGAGGTCAGTTTTTTGATCACTGACTTTGGAAGTTTATAATAATTTTTCCCAAGCGTAAATCCGATCAACTTGCAGGCAGACAGCCATACTAACTTCGGGCACTGTGCTGCCTCTCCGTGTGTGATCAGATACCACGCAGTCTTTCTGACAAGACTCATGCCCTCTCCGTACGCCGGTACCTCGTCAAAAAGCCGGCTGTTGACCGCATGGGACACGCCGTTATCAAAGTTGCGCCGAAGCTGCTGCATCCCGGTATATTCATGTGAATGAATTACCTTTGCGTCCGCACGGTACGCAATCCCGTATCCGCCATAAATCAGCTCCGACGCAAAAATCATATCCTCGTTAAAAATTGCCTGCGGACGGAATCCGCCACGCTCCAGATACAGAGATCTGCGGTACATTGCGCAGGCATCGGAACAGAAAAACGTCTTGATTCCCAGACGGCCCAGGTCCACAGCCCGCTTCACGAAGCTTTTCTCCGGATAGTTAAACGATCTTGTGTAGCGTTCAATTGCGGAATGTTCCGGATGCGCGATCTGCCTTGCGTAAGCCGCACCTACCGTCTCATCCGCGAACGCTGCCGCCAGATTCGCAACCAGTTCTGTATCCGCCGGAACCGCATCCTGCGTCATAAACAGCATCAGATCCGCCTCGGACATCGCCGCCGCACGGTTCCTGGTCGTTCCATGATCAAACTCTTCCTTCCGGATATGATACAGCTCCATACACTCCGGCTGCCGGATTCCAGCCGGATACAGAGACTCATCCGTATTAATCACCAGAATCCGGCGGATCGGATACGACTGGCGGTCCAGCTGATCCAGCAGCTGCTGAAATGACTTCCCCGGCCGGTAGGTCGGAATAATCACATCTACTGTATAATTCATGCAATCCTCTTTCCGCGCACATCGTCTGCCGCAAAGCCTTCTTTGCGCCCTGTCTGTGCGCCTGCCAGCGCCAGATCAGACTGTATGTCCGTCAGGCAGCAGGTAATCAATATTAAATTATAGCATAGCTTGTCTTTCTTGTAAACCTTATTGTCTGCGCCGTTTTGCCGCTCTGATAATTACTATGCCCTGCGCAGCAATTTTTTCTGTGCGCGCTGCCACAAGTAAGATGCCAGCAGTGTCAGACATAAAATCAGGCAGAAACAGCAAATTCTCCATACCCGTTTTGAATCCCAGAATTCATTCCAGAACGTGGTATAGACAAAAAATACCGGATGAAACAAATAAATTTCAAAACTCATCTGTCCAAGCAACACAAACGGCTTCCAGGCCAGAATTCTTGCAATGAATCCAATATTTTTATCCGCAAAATATAACAGAAGACAATTGGGAAGAATCCAAAGTACATCTCTCCAGAGTGCGGAATCAACCGGAAACGCAAATCCACAGACAGCCAGAAACAGAAATACACAGAAAATCACGCCATCTGCCAGAAGGGCCTGCTGTTTTCCTGTCTGCCGTCCATGTTCGGAACGTCTTCCAGCAAATATACCCAGGCATACCGCAGTCAGATACTCCGGAAAACGAACCGGCGCGAAATTATAGATCCAGAAATTTTCAGTTCCGGCCTCATACATGTATCTGGAATATATGGCTAGAATCACAATACTTCCAAGGCAAATTCCGACCGTTCCTTTTAGCCCGGTCCTATCCGCCATTTTTTTTGCCGCATTTACAAACAGCGGAGTCAAAAGATATAAAACAGCAATCGATGAAATAAACCACGCAGACGCAATTAGTGCTTCATTATACCGGCACCATACGCCCTGCAGCAGAAGCAGACATGGAAGAAGCTGCTGCCAAACCTGTTTCCAGCCAATTGTAATCACAAAATAAGGAATTGCCAATACCGTTGTAAACAGGAACAGCGGATACAGTTTTTTCAGCTTTTTCCAGACAAAAGGAAACGTATCCCGGATCGGGAACGGCCTTTCTGCGTACCGTTTTCCATATAAAAAACCGCTCATCATAAAGAAAAGTGAAACCGCCCATGCCGCAAACAGACTCATTTTCCCGGAGTAACAGTGCAGCGCAAATACGCAAAAGCAGGCAATCAGGCGAAGGCCTGAAAACGCATTTTCCTTTTCTTTCATCTCTTTCCCCCCGTATTCTTTCGTGTACTCATATCATTCCTTGTCTGTTTCGGGCACACCGTAAACAGCCCAAAAAGTGCAGTTCCTGCCAGCCAGAACCAGGTAGTTGCCAGTGAAAACCAGGCTGAGAAAAACGACAGTGCCAGATAAATGGCCAGCTGCGCATACAAAAGACTGACAGCCGGATTCTTCCGGCGCTTCTTTGTCCCAGATGTGACTGCCGCGCAGACCGCTCCGAGAATTGCCGCAAAGCCGATAACCCCCGGCAGACCAAAGTCATAAAATGCGTCGTAAATGATTGTCAGTGTATTGAGAATATCTTTGGTTACCGGAACTTCATACGAAACCAGCGACGGGAACACAAACTTCAGGCCAGTCAGCGCAAACAGCGGAAATAGCTGCCGGAGGCCGTAAAGATACGAGACCCGTCCCGCTGAAACCGCGATCGTCAATTCGTTGAAATTTGCGTAATTATTTGCAATGTACATATAGACATACTGAAGCATGACCGGAATCGAATCATTATGGATTTCAAACACCGAATCCAGAAACCCCGGCTCATAGTGGCGCCCCGCAGTCATCAGCACAATAATTGCCGCAAACAGCACGGCAACTGCACCAAGTCCAGCTCCGATGAGCCATCCCGGAATCTCCGGAATGGACAAAAGAACCAGAATCACCGGTATCCCAATTGCAAAAATAAAAATAAACTTGGATACGCACAGCACCGGAATCAGCAATGACAACACACAGCAGATCCCAAGTACCGCAAAACGCACGCCTTTCGGCTTTCCATACTGAATCCAGTACAGGACGGCTAACGCCGGAACCATCGTACAGCTGACTGTCACATAATGCACGCCGCTGATATGAAAATAGCTGTATGCATGCGGCTCTGTGGAAAACAGCGGAATATATCCCAGATACACTGCCTCAAAAAGGAACGCCGCCCAGGAAGCCGCTGTCAGAATCCATACCGCCATAAACAAATGATTTTTTTCCTGCTCTGCCGTATGCGGCCGGAAGGAAAATCGCCGCACGGATGCTGCAGAATCCGCATTCTCTCTCTCCGCTTCTTCCTCTGCCCCCTGATTCCTTTTTGCCAATACAGAACCTGTCAGATCATATGCCGCCAGCCATACCAGATAAAACAGAGAAAAACTCAGCCAGGACATTGCTGTCCAACTGGTATGAAAACTGCTCAGATGAAACGCCGCCAGCCCTTCTCCGCCGATCCAGAAAACGGAAAGAAGCAGCCGGAATGAAACCAGGCTTTTATCTTTGCGATAAAACCAGATTCCAAGTCCTGCTGCAAGAATCAAAAGCAGCCCTCCGGCCGCCGCGTTCATCCCATGGCGGTCCAGCAGGAACGCGACAAGCGAAACCGCGACTGCCGCTCCATACGGAACCACGTTTCTTTTTACAGAAGCTGTCATTCTGCCTCCTTAATCGCCGAGGCCGGACTCAATCATACGCAGGACTGCGTCAAGCGCTTCCTTTTCATCCGGTCCCTCACAATAAACTTCGATTTCATCACGCCACTTAACACACGCACCAAGAATGCTGAGTACGCTCTTGGCATTCACATCCATATTTTTGTATCTGAAATGCACACTGCTTTTATACTTTGACGCCTCTCTGCACAAAAATCCGGCCGGGCGCAGATGCAGCCCGGTAGGATTATTCAGTGTTACTTTTCTGCTTATCATATTCTCACCTTTCTTATTCCCGCACAAACACGGTTTCAAGACGCCGGCTTTTCCTCTGCCGGCGCCTCTGCGGAAGATTCGCTGGAAGCTTCTGTCTCCGGTTCCTGCCCGGTCGTATCTTCTTCTGCGGGCCCGGATGTTTCCTGCGTCTCTTCCGGCACGGAAGAAGCCTGCGGTTCCTGTGTTTCCGTTTCCGGCTCTGTCTGGTCCGGCTCTGCTGATGATTGCTCCCCAGATGCGCTGCTTTCTTCCGTTTTCTGTGTAATTTTAATCTCTACAATAATATCCGCTACCAGAGAATACTGACTGTCGATCGAAATCATTACCGGCACGTAACTGGTAGAACCATCCGGCTCCATGCCGCTTACATTGATCGTTCCCTG
>CAJMMH010000152.1 GCA_905214365.1 uncultured bacterium | reverse complement strand
ACCCACTGCTTATTGCTCTTCGCAATGGAAGCAGGGGACTTCCTTGATTTGTTAATTTCTAAAAACTTAAACAAAATCAAATCAGTTTCGCTGCAAAAATATCAGTTCTGCAGTTAATTTCTCTAATTGCTATACAATTTTTTTATAACCAATTCAAGGAAACAACGTTTGCGGGTGTCCGATTCCGCAATTGACGCGGAAACGATTCGGGCATATAATAAAGACTGTTTCCTGAAACAATACAAAACCTATAGAAAAAGTAGGAAACAAAATGCCGGGATTAGTACCGGAAGACCGATTCATTTTTCAGGTCGGTCAGGGAATCGATGTTGTGGGGCTCCGGCTGGCGTATGTATTCTTTTTTCCAGGCAGACGGCGAGCAGCCGGTATATTGTTGAAACTGCCGGTTGAAGCTGGAGAGTGTCTGGTAGCCGACCTGTCTTGCAATTTCGTTAATCGGAATACGGTCCTGAAGGAGCAGGTGACAGGCATGCTGGATGCGGTAGTGCTGCAGGTACTCTAAGGGCGAGATTCCGATGATTTCCGTAAAGACGCGTCGGAACTGGCTGACGCTCAGACAGCACAGCTCGCTGAGTCTGAAAATGGTAAAATCTTCCGTATAATGTGAGAAGATGTACAAAAGTGCGGTCTGCACGGTCTGTACTTTCGGGTCAGCGGACAGGCAGGTGTCGGTTCCAGGCTGAGCAGATTGGCTGGATGAATGGATCTGTTCCGATGATTCCGGAAGCCGGTTCAGCTCAGCGAGAACAAGCAGAAGCAGTGAATGAACCGCGTATGGATAAAGAGACTGTTTGCCGCGGAGCTCTTTGTACAGACTGTGAAGAATGGCATGCAGATCGGGCGCGCATTCGCGGCGGATGATCTGCGAGGTGCGGAGGGCCGGATAGAAGTTCTGATACAGCGGTGCGGCAAAAGGGAGATCCCGGAACAGGACGGTGGGGTCAAACAGAACATACTCCCAGCTGCTCGATTCGTCATTGCAGACTGATATATGCGGTTCTAACGGGTTGATGACGGAAAACTGGCCGGCATGGAACGGAAGCTTGTAGCGCTCAAAGTGGATGGTTCCGCTTCCATTCAGGCAGAATCCAAGCTCAAAGCAGTTATGAAAATGAAGAAATTCCGGGTGCTTCATGGTGACCTTCCAGTTTTCACCGAAGAAGGTGAGAACCGGAAAGCTGGTCGGAAGGTTGTAAGGACGGTATACGACCGGAAGCCTGGCATATGAATTCTTGCTTTTGTCCATCAGTACCTCCATAATTCGATCAGATACGGTTTTCAAGTTCTGCTGTCATTATACCATGAAAATGGAAAAAGAAAAGCAGGATAAGGGTGTCGTTTGCGGCAGAAATTTTCCGGACAGAAAATTCTGTTCCTATGGGATAAAGCGCAAATGAAAGCATGATAAGCGATTCTGCATAGAAAATGATGGCAAATTGAAGGGAAAAGTGATGAATGATTTGCTATAATGAATCCATCAAAAGCAAACAAGAAATCACTGGCAGACAATCGATTGTTGGGTAAAATGCCGGAGATGATACAATGCCGGGTTTCATTTGACTGGAAGTTCAGACGGAAACCGGCGGCCCCAAAGGGCCGGAAAGGGAAGGTTATGACAAAGAAAGAACGCGTACTTCATGCATTCAACAATGAACCGGTTGACCGTGTACCGGTCGCATTCTGGTATCACTTTTCACCGGATGACGATTTTGGACAGGAAACGGTTGACGAGCATCTGAAGCTGTACCGCGAAGCTGATTTTGATATGATCAAGGTTATGTGCGACGGTTACTTCAACTATCCAAATCCGGGAATTGCTGAAATTAAGAAGCCGGAAGACTGGTTTAACCTGAAGCCAATGGGTCCGGATCATCCGTACATCCGCAAGCAGATCGCCCGTGTGAAGGGTGTGGTTGAGGGCGTTAAGGATGAGTGCTGTGTCTTCTACAATGTATTCTGCCCGATGTCCCTGATGCGTTTCGGCACCAGCGAGGAGCTGCTGATGAGCCATCTGAAGGCAAATCCGGAGGCTGTATGCCATGCGTTTGAGGTAATCGGCGAGGATATCCGTTCCCTGATTAAGGGCGTGATTGAGGAAGCAGGCTGCACCGGTATTTATTACTGTGTACAGAATGCCGAGGAGTTCCGCTTCACCGCAGAAGAGTACAAAAAGATTGTAACTCCGGCGGAACTGAAGATTCTGGAGTACGCGAATACGCTGAGCGACAACAACATCATGCACTGCTGCGGATGGGCCGGTGATAAGAACCGCATTGAGGTTTGGAAGGATTATCCGTCCAAGGCAGTCAACTGGGCAGTTTATGTTGAGAACCTGAGCCTGAAGGATGGTAAGAAGTTCTTTGGCGGACGCTGTGTTCTGGGCGGATTTGACAGCCGCAAGACCGGAGTTCTGTACAGCGGAACCAGGGAAGAGGTAAAGGCTGCGACCAGGAAGATTCTGGAAGATGCCGGAACGGTCGGCGTGATGCTTGGCGGCGACTGCACTGTTCCGAATGATATTGATCATAAGCGCTTCAGGTGGGTAAGAGAGGCTGCTGACGAGTTTATGGGTCTTTCCGTTGATAAGAGTATTCGTACAGGAAGGTGATTCAATGAATCTGGGGGAGTTGCATACGGGGCAGATGGAAGCGGAAGAGAAGGAAATCGCTTTCTGGGTTTCGGAAAAGATGCCGCAGCTAGTGCAGGATCTGATCCGGATCTGTAAGGTTCCAAGCGTAGCGGTTGTACCGGAAGATAAGCAGCCGCCGTACGGACCGGAGTGTGTCCGGGTATTGGACGAGATGCTGAAGATCGGAGAAGAGTACGGACTGGAAACAAAGAATTTTGATTCCTGTGTCGGCCGGATCCGGTACGGCAGCAGTGAAAAGTCTATCGGAATCTGGAGTCATCTGGATGTGGTTCCGGTCGGAGACGGCTGGGAGCATGATCCGTTTGATCCGGTTGTTGAACAGGGCTACATGATTGCGAGGGGTTGTCAGGACAATAAGAGTTCCGCAGCGATGGCACTGTATGTACTGCTGTACATGAAGGAGCACGGCATCAAGCTGCCGTATAGCCTGGACGCGTACATGGGAACAAGCGAAGAGGTCGGCATGTTTGATATCGATTACTTCACGGCACATTATCCGTGTCCTGAGTTGTCACTGGTGCCGGACAGCGGTTTTCCGGTATGCTGCGGGGAACGCGGAAGCTTCAATGGTGAGCTGACGGCGGACGATCCGGTCAGTGAGAAACTGATTTCCCTGACCTGTGACTGCGGATTATATTCCGTACCAAATCTTGCGGAGGCAGTTGTGCTGGACGCGCCGGGAATTGCCGGACTGCTTGCGGAGAAGAATCCGGATATTACGGCGGAGAAGCAGCAGACGGAGGACGGAAAGGCAGCATGGAAGCTGACCTTCCACGGAGTCACAGCTCACGGAGCCGCGCCGCAGGGCGGACGCAATGCGCTGACGCTTCTGTGCGAGACGATCTGCAAATATGAGCTGGCCGGAGCAAGGGATTGCGAGATTCTTGCATGGATTGCTTCTATTAATAAGGACGGTAACGGAACACCGCTCAATGTATTCCGTGAGGATGAAATCTCCGGACCGATTGTCCTGACGGTGACGCAGGGATGGATCCGCGACGGCCATCTGGCATTTGGATTTATGTCCAAGTATCCGGCAGGCTGCAAAGAAGATCTGGCGGAGTTCGCAGAGAAGGGGGCAAAGGATCATGGCTTTGCTCTTGCGATTACAAGAAACGCGAAGCCGACACTGTTTGATCCGAAGCATCAGGCGGTTACGATTATGACCGATACCTACAACCGTCTGACTGGAAGCCAGTCCGAGCCGTTTGTAATGAGCGGCGGAACTTACGCGAGAAAGCTTCCGAGGGCATTTGCCTGCGGAACCGGCATGCCGATGCCGCCTGCACCAGAAGGGCTGTTTGCCGCAGGACACGGCGATTATCACCAGCCGGACGAGTCCATTCCGTTAAAGCGGATTGAGACGGCACTTGTGATTTACATCAAGGGAATTCTTGAGATCTGCAGGAACGTAGATCTCTAAGGATAGAGATATCCGCATACATGCGGAGAGAAAGAGAGGAATATAACATGAAAAAGTGGAGACAGTTACAGGCACTTGCACTGACAGCTGCAATGACAGTATCCGCAGCGCCGGCTGTAATGGCAGAGACAACGGATGACAGCAAGAAGATTGCTGACGGCGATGTGACGCTGACAATTTTCTGCGATTTCCCGTCCAGCGCAAGAGCCTATTACACTGATATGGGCGACAACCCGGTAGTACAGAAGATGGAAGAGGAAACCGGACTGAACTTCAAGTTCATCCATGCGCCGGCTGGAGATGACGGATCCTTCTTCCAGCAGCTGCTTGCATCCGGAGAGCTGCCGGATCTGATGTTTACCAACCTGTTCCAGACCAATTATCCGGGCGGCGTTGAGGGCGCGATCCAGGATGGTGTTCTGTACAATGTAACCGATCTGGTTGAAGAGTATGCAACCAACTTCAACAAGTTCTGTGAAGAGAGTGGAGACCCGGATATCCAGAAGAAGATCCGCGGTGATGAAGGCGATATCATCAAATTCGGTACCGTATGGCTGCCGCCGACCGATGATAATAAGGTATTCAATGGCCTGATTGTGCGTCAGGACTGGCTGGACAAGTATGGTCTGGAAGCCCCGGTTACTATTGATGACTATACCAATGTTCTCCGTACTTTCAAGGAGAACGGTGTAGAGATTCCGCTTGCGCTGTGTCAGTTTACACAGTCTCAGTTCTACGCGAACAACCCGATCGCTTCCGCATTTGACGTTTCCATTCAGGACTTTGATCTGGATGATGACGGAAACGTAACCTACAGCAGAGAGAAGGATGGTTATAAGGATTTCCTGGAGGTTCTGAAGGGATGGGCAGATGAAGGCCTGATCGATACCGGATTTGTAAGCCGTACAATTGATGATTCTCTGAAGCTGTTTGAGAACGGCACCGCAGGTATGTGCTTTGCTCATACCTACAATGTAAAGATGGCAGTTGCAGCTGGTGAGGCAGTTGATCCGGAGTTCAAGCTGACCGCATGCGTGCAGCCGAGAGTAAATGCGGATGATACGACTCACATGTCTAAGATCACCGCTTCTGTCAACAGCCAGTCCTGGCAGGTATCCGCAATGTGCGAGCATCCGGAAGAGGCTGTTAAGTTTATTGATTACCTGATGGATGAGGACACGATGCTGATGACCGCCTGGGGAACCAATGAGGATGAGAATGCACAGACTTATGAGATCAACGACAAGGGAGAGAGAGAGTTCACTTCCTTTGTAACTGACAATCCGAATGGTCTGGACTACAATACCGTCCGCAGCCTGTATATGTGCGCGCCGTTCCAGGTTAAGTATGATGAGACCATGGAAGCTTCTCAGTATTCTCTGCCGGAGTGCCATCAGTCCTGGGATGCATGGGGCGATGGAAATGACAGCACTCACTGCCTGCCGTCTTATCTGACGCTGACCGTTGATGAGTCCAAGGAGCTGACTGAAATCAAGACCAAGCTTTCCAATTACTCTGACGAGAAGGTTTACGGATATATCTTCGGAGAGGAAGATCTTGAGTCTGACTGGGATGGATTTGTAGCACAGCTGAAGGAATTAGGCTGCGATCGTGCCGCAGAAATCTACAAGGCTGCTTATGACAGATATCAGTCTCGTGGCGAGGAAAAATAAAACAGAGAATCACTGTCTCTGCTGAGTAAGAGGCCAGGGCGGGCAGCATGCGGGTGCAGGATCCGCAGCTTGCCTGCCCTGACTTACTATGGAGGATTTCTATGAAAGCAAAAACGGTACAGATGCAGAAAAAAAAGCGGGGCTCTTATGGGGCGCGCCTTCTGCACAACATAAAGACACATCCGCTCCTGTATCTGATGATTCTGCCGGTTGTGATCTATTATCTGGTATATCATTATTACCCGATGTATGGATTGAGTATTGCCTTTTATGATTATGTTCCGATTAAGGGAATCAGCGGAAGTAAGTTTGTTGGTCTGGATAACTTCAAATCATTTATTACAGATCCGTATTTCTTCCGTACAATGAAAAATACGCTGACGATCAATCTGCAGCTTCTGATTTTCGGATTCCCGTTTCCGATCCTGTTTGCGATTCTGCTGAATGAGCTGAACAGCTCCAAGATCCGGAAGCTGACCCAGACAATCACGTACATGCCGCACTTCATTTCTACGGTTATTATCTGCGGCCTGATGCTTGATTTCTGCGGAGAGAAGGGCGTACTGACAAGCATTATCTGTGGAATCACCGGAATGCAGCCGACCAATCTGTTCAGTAAGTCGGCCTGGTTCCAGCCGTTATATGTTATCATGTCAATCTGGCAGGAGTTTGGATGGGATTCCATCATCTATTACGCAGCAGTCACCGGAATTGATCAGGCATTGTATGAGGCAGCGGAAATCGACGGCGCAAACCGTTGGCAGAAGATCTGGAATGTTACGATTCCTGGCATTTCCCAGACGATCGTGATTTTGTTAGTCATGAGAGTTGGAAACATGATGACGCTTGGCTGGGACAAGATCCTGCTGCTGTACAATCCGATGACGTACAAGACCTCCGATGTTATTTCTACTTATGTATATCGAATCGGTCTGACTAACTTCCAGTACAGCTTTGCAACG
>CAJMMH010000151.1 GCA_905214365.1 uncultured bacterium | reverse complement strand
CTTGGCGATGCCGGCGACCGTATCTTCGGTACAAAGTAATTGGCATGACAAAAATTCCTTCGCACAGGATTATCTTGCGCGGAGGACTTTTTGTCGCATACAATCCATCATTCCACTGCTGCCGTCTGTTTCGCCAGCTCCCGGTACGACAGAGACCCGCCGAACAGATCCAGCGCGCTTCCGATTGTCACATCCAGTTTTCCATGTCCGATTTCATTTAACCGGTTCAGATCCTCCAGATTGGATACGCCTCCAGCATACGTAACCGGGCAGGAATCAAAGCCTGCCAGAATACGAACCAGATCCAGTTCCAGCCCCTGTCGTTTTCCTTCGGAGTCCACGCCGTGTACCAGAAACTCATCACACCAGGCGGACAACTCCAAAAGAAGCTCTTTCGTCACCCGCTCCTTTGTATAGGTCTGCCAGCGGTCTGTTACCACATAGTATCCGCCGTCCGCGTCCCTGCGGCAGCTGACATCAAGCACAAGGCGATGCTTTCCAACCGCCCGCTCCAGTTCCTGGAGACGGTCGTACCGGATATGCCCGCCCTCAAATACATACGAGGTTACGATGACATGTGACGCTCCTGCGTCCAGATACTCCGCGGCATTGAGCGCATTAACGCCCCCGCCGAGCTGAAGCCCGCCCGGATACGCCTGAAGCGCAAGAAGGGCCTGCTCCTTCGTCTGCGGAAAATAGGGCGAATCCACCGCATTTAAGAGAATCACATGACCGCCTTTAAGCCCATCTTTCTGATACAAACGTGCAAACCACGCGGCATCCTGCTCACAAACAAAGTTTTCCTTCGCCTGATCCTTTTCATCCGTCAGTGATCCGCCGACAATCTGCTTTACTTTTCCATTGTGAATATCAATACATGGACGAAATTTCATAAATAAAATCCTTTCGTTTGTCATAGGCACCTCCCACTTTCCTTGGAAGGTGGAAAGTAAAAAGCGGATATTCCATCCGGAATATCCGCTTCCTTTTTGAAACAGAATCCTGCCAGAAAGGATTCCCCGCCCGAAATTAATCAGATATGCTCCAGACGCTTTCCGAACTCCTGTCCCTCATGCTCTCCCCAGAGACCGGCTTTTTTCAGATTCAGATACTCATTGTAAGCTTTTTCCAGGATCTGCTTCTCGTTGGAGAACTTCAGAAGATGGTACGCTTCATGATACTTATAGTAACCGGAATCGACAAAATACTCTTCTCTTTGCGGTTTGCTGTAGTAACTGTCTGACATCATCAGGTACCAGTGCACTTCCTTATCCACCATATCCTGCGGAATATGGAACGTATATTCACTGACACCAATATACTTTACAATTGACGCCTCGACACCCGTTTCCTCCCGGACTTCCCGGAGTGCTGTTTGTTCATGGCTCTCGCCGGGTTCTACGGTTCCCTTCGGCAAAACCCAGCCCTCATACTTGTTCTTGAAATTTTTATAAAGGACCAGAATTTTGCCTCGAAATATCACCACACCTCCGCAGCTGGTTGCTTCTATCATTGCAATGCCTCCTTTGGTGTGTACACAACTGGAATTAGTATACCCTAAATCATCGGGCATTGCAATAAAAACTTACTGCTGAAGAGAAAAATAGTAGTTAAAAATTGCTCCCGCAATCGGCGCGGCAACCTCTCCGCCGGATCCGCCCTGCTCAATCAGAACTGTGACCGCGATCTGCGGATCCTCCGCCGGAGCAAACCCGGTGAACCAGGCATGATATAATCCCGCCTGACTCGAATACTGCGCGGAACCGGTTTTTCCCGCAACCTGACAATACGCGCTTCCCGCCAGATAACCGCTTCCTTCCGAAATAACCTTCGTCATAAATTCGGTCAGAAGAGAAGCTTCATCGGCTGAAATCGATTGGCGGAGCACCTCTGGCTCCGTAACAGACTGCCAAGTCTGATCCGCGCTGGTATAACTGTCGATCAGATATGGCTTCATCATCACGCCGCCATTTGCGATTGCCGACGTAATCATCGTATTCAGCAGCGGCGTTGCCGTTGTTGTTCCCTGTCCGATGGACGCCTGCATACGATCCCAGAGGCTGGAATCCTCTGTGATAGAGAATGAGCTTTTATTATACTGGAAATCATAACCTTCAGTCTTGCTGTCGTTATAGCCAAAATCTACGCACAGCTTTTTCCACTTAACCGGATCCAGCGAACGTCCCATTGTAACAAACGCGCCGTTGCAGGACTGCGCCAGTGCTCCATAAATATCCACATCGCCGTGCGCGTGCCCTTCGTGGCAGTTGATCACATAATCGCCATCCACATAAGTACCTGTGCAGCTATAGGAAAAGTCCTGCCAGGTATCGGGATTTTCCCGGATGTACTCCAACAGCGTAATCAGCTTGAACGTTGATCCCGGCGCGTAACGGCCCTGCGACGCGCGGTTCATAAAGATCGCATCGGTAGATGTAAGCAGAGTATCCCACTGCTCGCTGACTGTCTGCGGATCAAAATCTGGCGTGGAGGTCATCGCCAGCACCTTTCCAGTCTTCGGCTCCATGACAACAATCGCTCCCGCCTTTCCGGCCAGCTGCTGATAGCAGAATGCCTGCAGCTGATGGTTCAGCGTAACATGAAGCGTATCTCCCTGAACCCGCTGGTTCATAATCTCCTGCCGCAGCTGTTCCAGAAACACATCGTGCGACATCAGAAGACGGATCTTCTGCGTGCTTTCCAGTCCGGCTCCTCCCTTTGGCACATAGCCGACTGTATGCGCGTATATATTGCGGAACGGATACTCGCGGTACTGCGTCCCGTCTTCGAGAATCTGCGTCAATGCGACTTCAACACCGTCGCTTGTAACAATCGAACCCTTGCGCATGCTCTGCACCATATTCTGCGTCCGGTTATTCTTGGAATTCACCAGGATCGCGTTTTTCCCATAGCCTTCAAAATAAAAGAAATACGCAAGCATACCAAGAAACAGAGCCACCATCAGATAACCGGCAATATAGATTTCCCGGCCCCGCTTCCAGCGCTGCTTCTTTTCATACTGTTTTGCCTCTCTGCGAATCTGCCGCTTACTCTTCCTGATATTGTTCTGGGACTGCGTACTGCGATCTTGTTTTCTCAACCCGTTCCACCTCATTCTGCTGTTTGATATATAATTCCTGCATGATGCCAAACATAATAAATGTACTGAACACGGAACTTCCTCCATAGCTGACAAGCGGAAGTGTCAGTCCCGTAGACGGAATAAACTTGATAACACCGCCGATGTTGAGCAGAACCTGTGTCCCGTATATTGTTGCAAGTCCGATTCCTGTCACCTTATAAAAAGGAAGATACAGATCTGCTGCCACGTGAATGAACATCAGCAGGCATGCCAGGCACATTAAGATCAGGCAAATACCAATAATACCGCCCATCTCCTCGCAGATTGCTGCAAACACAAAGTCAGACTCCACAACCGGAATCCTAGTCGGCATTCCCCGGTACAGCCCCTGACCAAACCATCCGCCGGTTGCAAGGCCAAACAAAGAATTACCGATCTGATTGCCTCCGCCGGTAAAATCAGCCCATGGATTCAGCCACGCCGCCACTCTTGTCTGCACATGTGAAAATAGTTTATAGGCCGCAAACGCCGCCGCAAGCCCTCCGCCGAACCCGGCAGCAAGCGTCCATGCCCTCTTTGTAACAACAAACAGAATCATCAGAAACGCCATCGCGTAAATGACTGCGGCTCCAAGGTCTGTTGATAATACCAGAACACCGACATGAGCCAGCGTAATCACCCCCGCAAATATGCAGCGCTTCCAGTCGCTCCGTTCCCGGAACAGGACTGCCATCAACAGTACGAAGCTGATTTTCACGAACTCTGACGGCTGGACGGCAATCCCGCCGACCCTGATCGAAAGCTTTGCGCCTCCGGTAATCCTTCCATAAGCAAGAACGGCAACCAGAAGCAGAAGCCCGATCACGCCCGTAATCGCTCCCCACCGCCTTGCAGCCCGGATCTTCGCAAACATCCTCGGCACAATCAGCGTAATAATCGCAGCAGCCGCAACCATAATCAGCTGTCGCACTGCCGTTTTCACGGAAAGACGAGTAAGGATGATAAATCCGATGACAAGAAACATCGCCGTATGGTTGAGCAGCGCCAGATTGGCTTTTCGGTACAGCCGACGATACACCAACAGGTACGTCATAAGAAAAATTACCTGCAGCCCATAAAACGCGATGTATTTCCAGTCTCTCTCATTCAGAACAATGACTGCAAATCCAACCGCATGGAAGAAAAATGTAATCACATTGAGCAGGCAGTATGTGCCGTACATATCCTCAACGTTCCGGTACCGCAGCGCATTGAATGCGCCGACTGTATACAGAATCATCAGTGCCGCCAGCACATACTTGCTCAGTATTGTAAATGCAGCAGTCAAATGCTTCACCTCCATCGTTTTGTAAAGCGGACATCCGCCTTCAGTCCTGCAGCAGATCCGTTATTCGACGCCGCGCTTCCAGTGTCCTCTTGTATAAACAGGCAAATTCCCCGTCTGTCTTTCTCCCGCCTGTACCCTGGCAAATAAATCAAGCACATGCTTTGTCTCATTTGCGCTTTCGATTGAAAATGCCAGACGGACAGATTCCGGTTCCAGCTTCTGCACCCGCTCCCAGACATCCGCTAAGGAAAGCGGTGCCGCGTTCCAAATCACGCTGCAGCATTCCCTGCAATAACGGCTGAACGGAAAATGATTGCCAAGACGGTCAACCAGCTCCAGCGTGCCGGGACGGTCATTCTGTTTTTTCACACAGCCGAGCGCCGTATTCTGAAGACATTGTGCAGAAATCATCATAGGCTGATATCCGTAAACAATCAACTCCATTCCGCCAAGCCCAAGCCGCTTCAGCTCCTGCGCGTTCAGCTCTGCAGGTGCAGTCAGTCCGGTCAGTCCCCAGTCCTTCCACTCAGAAACTGCCGCGCGGTTCCAGGCGTAAAGGCTGTGATCCCCGATAATCCTGACATTGCCCAGCTCCTGCTTCAGAAACAGCAGTCCTTCCGCTGACGCAGTCAGATATCCGTCAAAGCCGATCTGCTTCCAGACCTGCACATCCTTCCTCAGCTGCAGCTCCATCTCCTGACGGACCATACGCGGAAGCTGAAGGAAACACTCTTTTCCCGCCGCCTTCACGCGTTCAGCCGCGCGAACCAGCGCATCGCCGTACGCCAAATGACTATCTACATACACACGTCCGATCCATCTGCAGGCAAGAATTGCGTCAAGCTGATCTGCCGTTTCTGCCGATGCGGTAAACAATAGCTGATTGTTCTGTCCGCAGCCAGTTTCCGCCTTTACTGCCGCTTTCTCTCCGTCCGCAGCTGTATTCTCCTGCCACTCGCGCCGGTACGCGCCCGCAAGCTCCTGCTCCAGCATTTCCAGCGCCTGTCTGCGAAGCTCATTGAGCTTTCCGACCGGATAGAAGGACTGCCCGTCGGTCTCTATATCAAGCGTATCCCAGGAAAATTCCGTATCACGGATTTTCTCCATGGACCGGCGAATATCCGCCTCCAGAAGCGGACGATTCTGCGCTTGCAACGCGGGTTCACCCAAAACACGCGCGCAGCATCCACGAAGCGACGCTTCTATTATAACAGGCTCTCCGGCAAAAATCTTTACCAAACCATTGATATTTTCTTTCAAATTTGAATCAATATACGATTCCCTGAGCTTTCGGTACAACTCCTGCGGCTCTTTACGGACAGACGGCTTTTCTTTTGTTATCATTGCCGCGCCGTTATGACGGAAATAATAGCCGTCTGTAAATCCTTTCCGATTGAACAGATCAAACAGCTCCCGTTCATCTGCTTTAGATACCCGGTATGATTCTCCCGTCTCCAGCCAGCGGTCCAGATAACGCCGGTAAACACTGACAACACCGGCCGTATACTCCGGACGTTTCATTCGACCTTCAATCTTCAGCGAATACACACCCGCTTCCAGAATCCTTGGCAGGCTGCCAACCGTACACAGATCCTTCGGACTTAACAGATATCCCTGCGATTCCGCAGCTGCCAGCTCGCTGTTCCGGAGCAGACGATACGGAAGACGGCACGGCTGCGCACAGCGACCGCGGTTGCCGCTTCTTCCTCCGGCAAGACTGGAAAACAAACACTGTCCGGAATAGCAGTAGCACAGCGCGCCATGAACAAAGCTCTCAATCTCCAAACTGGTGGTCTGGTGAATTTCTCTAAGCTCCTCTAATGATAGCTCCCGCGGCGTAACAATCCGTGATACGCCCAGTTTTTCCAGCTTCTTTGCCGAACAGACACCTGACATCGTCATCTGCGTGCTTGCATGAACAGCAAGTCCGGGAAACACGCGGCGGATTAGACGCAGCACACCGAGATCCTGCACAATCGCCGCATCCAGACCCTCCTCATAATACGGCCTCAGATACGGAATCAGACGTTTCTCTAACTCATCTTCCTTAACCAGCGTGTTGACTGTCAGATACAGCTTTTTGCCATGAATATGCGCATAACGGATCGCGCGGCACAACATCTCTTCATCTGGATTGTCCGCATATGCCCTTGCGCCAAACGCCTGCCCTCCGATATATACTGCATCTGCTCCGGCATGAAACGCGGCCGTCATTGTCTCATATGATCCGGCTGGAGCCAGAAGTTCCGCTTTTCGTTCCATACAATCTCAATCCTTCCTTTTTAGAATAGACTTTCGGATTCTCTGATACGTCTGCCTTTGCGGCTGATTT
>CAJMMH010000150.1 GCA_905214365.1 uncultured bacterium | reverse complement strand
GCCCGGCAGTGACAAGAGAGGTGTATGGAGTGCTGGGGGAATTGAAGCGCGAGGAGCAGACGGCAATTCTGATGATTACGCATGATGTGGATCAGGCGATGCAGGATGCAGGAAAGGTGCTGCATATGGAGCGGGAAATGATGTTCTTCGGATCGGTTTCGGAGTATCAGAACAGTCGGGTCGGGCAGGAGTTTCTGGAGGCTGCGGCCGGAACAGGGAGGAAAAAATAAGATGAATCTGCTTATTCATATGTTTCAGTATTCGTTTATCCAGCGCGCGGCAATTGTCGGCGTGCTGGTATCGCTCTGCGCGGCGTTGCTTGGCGTCTGCCTGGTATTAAAGCGGTATTCAATGATTGGGGACGGTCTGTCCCATGTTTCATTCGGCGCGCTGTCGATTGCGCTTGCCGCCGGAATCGCGCCGTTGTATCTGTCGATTCCGATTGTGGTAATTGCCGCGTTTTTCCTTCTGCGTCTGCAGGAAAACGGAAAGATGAAGAGTGACGCGGCGATTGCGGTTGTCTCTTCCTCATCGTTAGCAATCGGAGTTACCGTTACTGCGCTGACAACCGGCATGAATACCGATGTATCCAGCTATATGTTTGGAAGTATTCTTGTGATGACAACGGAGGATGTTATTTTCAGCGCGGCGCTTTCTGTTGTTGTAATCGTTCTGTATCTGTTCTGTTACCATAAGATGTTTGCGGTTACGTTTGATGAAAGCTTTGCCAGAGCCTCCGGCGTACGGATCCGCTTGTATAATCTGCTGATTTCCGTACTGACGGCAGTAACCATTGTACTTGGCATGCGCATGATGGGAGCGATGCTGATTTCCAGCCTGATTATCTTCCCGGCGTTAATTTCCATGCGCCTGTGCAAAAGCTTCCGGGGTGTCGTGCTTGGCGCGGCCATCGTATCTGTCATTACGTTCCTGATCGGTCTGATTGCGTCATTCTGGTTTTCCGCGCCGACCGGAGCAAGCGTTGTTCTTGTAAACCTGGTATTCCTGCTTGGCGCAATGGCGGCGGAAAAGCTGCGCGGCATATTGCGGAGCTGAAGTTACTGTTCGAGCGTAGCGTGAACAGTAACGAGCTGAAAAAGACGCTGCAGCGGCAGTTGACAGACTGCAAAAACTGTGATAGGGTGGATCCATCAAGTACAATAAAATTCCAAGGGTACATGACAGAAAACTGGAGGAAAAAAATAATGACAGGAACGATTTTATGTATCGGAGACAGCCTGACAGAAGGCGATTACGGTTCAGAGCCGGAAGGAACAAAAAATCTTCATCCGGAAAGCTATCCGTATTTTCTGGAGAAGTATCTGGGAACAAAGGTAATCAATGCCGGCAAGTGCGGCTTTACATCGCTGGATTACTGGAGATGGACCATGAAAACACTGGATCTGGACGGAATTGACGTTGCGGTGATTATGCTTGGGACAAACGGTGCGATGACAGATACGCTGAAGGAGGATACGGCGGCGGCTTCTTATGAGGATTACGCGGATACCGGGACAGGCCGCTACTGCTCGATCATTGAGTATCTGATAGATAAAAGTCCGGATACGCAGATTCTGCTCTGCACCTGCCCGTATGTTGACCGGACAAGAAGAGCGCGCCACGCCGACTGCATCCGGGAAGCGAACCAGGTGATTCCGCAGATTGCAAAAAAATATCATCTTCCGCTTCTGGATGTCGAGCAGGAGCTTGGCGTCAACGACTGCAATACCAGGCTGATGCAGCCGATTGACGGTCTGCATGGCAGCTACCGGATGTACAGCCGTCTCGGTACGTATATCGGAAGCCGGATCCAGTCGCTGCGAAGCTTTGTATGGCCGAAGGACTAAGAAGTATGGTTTGGGCTGAAAGCGGTCGGAAGGGCAGACAGATAGGGGTGGCAAATAGCCGGGGCGAACGTTTGTCTGCGCCGGTTCTGGTAAGGGAATCCGGCGCAGGCTGCATGGAGTGCGGTTATCTGGCCTGGAAGGTCGCGCATTCCGTTGCGGACGCATCATGCGCAAGACCGCCGATGATATCCACCTGCTTTGCGCTGCAGAGATGATTTTCGTTGTAGACGCAGGAAACCGCGCTGCATTCGATTTTTAGCTTTTTATCTGGATGCTCCAGCGTGTTTTTGCAGCAGCCATGTCTGCGCAGATCAAAGCTGGAGCAGCAGGTGCCTGTCTTGTCCCTTGCGGACGGTCCGTCCACCTGGATTTCTGATTTGCAGCAGCATCGGTCGCTGTTATGCAGGCAATTGTCAACGGTACAGGTACATTCTGTAGTCATATTTTGTTCCTCCGATTCTGAAAATTTCCGTCGCCGTCTGCGCTGCCTGGACAGACAGGGGATGTCTGCGCTGCAGTCAGAACTGTCTGACTGCGGGAAATGACAGTGTTTCCGGACACGGAGCTGTTCCTGCTTTACTCAGACAGGAGCGGAGCGGGAACAGTAACAGTATTTGCAGAAACAGCGAAAATATAATTACAAAACCACTTGCTTTTTTGAAAAGAATATGATAAACTAGGATGCGTTGTGAAAAAAGAGATGGTCCGCTGCTGCCGGTTGGCGGTATGAACGTCCAGGTTAATTCAGGAGGAAAACAATGAGCACAATTATTGAAGCAATCGAGAAGGCTCAGATGAAAGAGCATGTTGATCAGTTCAACGTAGGCGATACCGTTAAGGTTTACGCAAAGATCAAAGAGGGAGACAAGGAGAGAATCCAGGTATTCGAAGGTACTGTTCTGAAGAGACAGAACGGCGGCGTTCGCGAGACTTTCACTGTTAGAAAGAACTCCAACGGTGTTGCTGTTGAGAAGACCTGGCCGCTGCATTCTCCGTCTGTAGAGCGGATTGAGGTTGTTCGTCAGGGTAAGGTAAGAAGAGCAAAGCTGAACTACCTGAGACAGAGATCCGGCAAGAGCGCGAAGGTTAAGGAAATCATTAAATAAGATTCCACACAGATCAGAGGGGCAAATACGCAGTGAGTATTGCCCCTCTTTTTGCACGGAAAGGCGGCAGGATGCAAAGGGGAAAGCAGGTTGAAAAACCAAAGAAAAAAAGAGGACTCCGGCTGGTTCTGTTTTTAGCCAGGCTGTTTCTGCTGGTGTCAGTCGGGCTGTTTGCGGTCAGCTATCTTGGCGAGTATGTACCGCAGGACGGATATGCAATGAATGATACAATTGTTCCCGGCGGCGGGGCGCTCGTCAGCAGGCTGTGGTACGCGGTGAAGGATCCGGAACGGTTTGAGGTTGCAGCCTGCGAAGTCGGCGGGAAGCTGCAGCTGCGGCGGATTGTCGGCCTTCCGGGGGAGGAAATCCAGATTTCAGACGGAGCGATATGGATCGACGGACAGCCGTTGGCGCGTGCGGATCAGTATTTCGGTGTGATTGATATTCCGGGACTGGCAGAAGAGCCGATCCGTTTAGGAGAAGACGAGTACTTTGTACTTGGAGATAATCCGGCGCGTAGCCAGGACAGCCGCTTTGCTGATACCGGAACTATCAAAAGAGAGCAGCTGTATGGCCGCGCGTGGCTTGCGGCTGCGCCGTCGCAGCTTGAGTTCCGGCTGATCTGGAACGCAGATTAAAAAGAGGAGAGTGTGGATGCAGATACAATGGTACCCGGGCCATATGACAAAGGCCAAGCGGGCGATGAAAGAAGATATGAAACTGGTCGATCTGGTGATCGAGCTGACGGACGCGCGTGTGCCGCAGTCCGGAAGGAATCCGGATATTGACAGCCTGGCCGGACAGAAGGCGAGAGTGATGCTGTTAAATAAGGCGGATCTTGCGGACGAGGCAGAAACGGCGGCCTGGATGACAGCGTTTAAGCGGCAGGGAATTCTTGCCATCGCGGCTGACGCGAGACAGCGAACCTTCCGGAAGCAGGTAATGGATGCGGTAATGACGGCCTGCCAGGCAAAGCTGGAGCGCGATAAGCGCAGAGGAATTCAGAACCGTCCGATTCGGGCGATGGTTGTCGGAATTCCGAATGTCGGAAAGTCAACCTTTATTAATAGCTTTGCCGGGCGCGTCAGCGCAAAAACCGGAAATAAGCCGGGTGTCACAAGAGGAAATCAGTGGATCCGGATTGATAAGCAGCTGGAGCTGTTAGATACGCCGGGAATATTGTGGCCAAAATTTGAGGATCAGACGGTTGGACTTCATCTGGCGATGATTGGTTCAATCAGCGACGATATTCTTCCGATTGAGGAGTTGGCATTTGAACTGCTGAAGCTGCTCGCAGAGCGCTATCCGCAGTGCCTGAAGGATCGTTATGGTCTGGAGATGGACGTTGATCCGATGGAACGCATGGATTGGGTGGCAAACCGCCGCGGGTGCCTGAAAAAGGGCGGAGAACCGGATTATGAGAAGACTGCCCGCGCGATTCTGGATGATTTCCGAAGCGGAAGACTTGGAAAAATAACGTTAGAGCGTGCTTGAAAAAGGCTTTGCAGAAAACGGATTGCCGGAGGGGCAGGATGAAACTGGAAGAAATAAAGGCGGAACTGGATCATCTGGATGGAGAAGCGCTGCTTGATGCCTGCACGCGCTACGAAGAAGATGGCAGAAAGAGCGTTCAGCAGCTGCTTGCCCGCTGCCGCAGACGCGTTGAGAAAGAAGCGGCAGAGCGGGAACGTATTAGCCAGATGCGCGGTTATGAAAGAGAGCTGGCGGGGAACGTGGTATTCTGTGGAATCGATGAGGCAGGCCGGGGGCCTCTTGCGGGCCCGGTGGTGGCCGCTGCCGCAATCATGCCCGCAGGCTGCGATATTTTATATATTAATGATTCTAAGCAGCTTTCGGAAGCAAAGAGGGAAGAGCTGTATGAGCGGATTATGAAGGAAGCGGTGTCAGTTGGTGTCGGGATTGCTTCGGAGAAGGAGATTGACCGGATCAATATTCTGCAGGCAACCTACTGCGCAATGCGGGATGCGGTCAGCCAACTGTCGCCGCAGCCAAAGGTTCTGATTAATGACGCTGTTACGATCCCGCAGATGCCGCAGCGTCAGGTTCCGGTAATCAAGGGAGATGCCAGGTGTTACTCCATTGCAGCGGCAAGCATTGTCGCAAAGGTAACCAGGGATCGTCTGATGAAAGAGTATGACGCACAGTATCCGGAGTACGGGTTTGCTTCCAATAAAGGATACGGAAGCGAGCAGCATATCCGCACGCTGAAGGAGCTTGGGCCGTGTCCGATTCATCGGAGAAGCTTTATTGGTCATTTTGTCGAGCTGTAACTGCAAAACTGGAATTAGAAGTTCCAGAGCGTGTTTGAAAGGGGCGAAGAAGGCGGGTGAACCGGACGCAGAAGGGGCGCTTTTACGAGGAGCAGGCGGCCTGTTTTCTCATCGGCAAAGGATATCGGATTGTGGAACGGAACTATCAAAGAAGAGGCGGAGAAATTGACATTATCGCGGAGGATGGAGAGTATCTGTGCTTTGTGGAGGTTAAGTACCGGGCATCGGCGGCAGGCGGATTTCCGCAGGAGGCGGTAACGCGGACCAAGCAGCTGCGGATTGCGCGTACGGCAGCGATGTATCTGAGCGAAAAGAAGTATTCCCGGCGAAAATGCCGCTTTGATGTGGTGGCGATCGACCCGGACGGGCAGAAGCTGATCCGGAATGCGTTTGGAGGAATGTAATATGATATGGTACAAAAAAGCAAATGATTCAACAGAAATGGAGCTGTGCGAGAAAGATGGCGTGGCCTTTTTTCAGTATCAGACATATCGGAAGATTCCGTGGCTTGTCCATGGCTTCTCTACCAGGATTGGAGGCGTCAGTACCGGGTGCTACGCATCCATGAATCTTGGATTTCTGAAGTCGGAACCATATGAGACAGTTGCTGAGAATTACCGTCGTCTGGGCAGCGCGGTCGGATTTGACTGGACGCGTGCCGTTCTGTCGTGGCAGACGCATACGACAAATGTGCGAAAAATTACTGAAGCGGATGCAGGAAAAGGAACAGTCAGGGACCGTGATTACCGGGATGTGGATGGCTTTATTACCAATGTACCGGAGATCCCGTTAGTCACCTTTTATGCAGACTGCGTGCCGCTGTACTTTGTCGATCCGGTTCACCGGGCAATCGGATTATCGCATTCCGGATGGAGAGGTACGGTCAGCCGGATGGGAAGAGAGACGCTGAAGGCAATGAAGCGGGAATATGGGACAAATCCGGATGAAGTGATTGCGGCAATCGGACCAAGCATCTGCGGAAACTGTTTTGAGGTCGGTCCGGAGGTAGTCGAAGCGTTTGCAAAAGAATTTACAAAAGAACAAATGAAGACAATCTGCCATCCGGGAGAGGGCGACCGTTCCTTCCTGGACCTCTGGAAGACAAACCGGATTGTCCTGATGGAGGCCGGCGTCCGTCCGGAACATATTCTGCTGACAAATGCCTGTACCAGATGCAATCCGGATCTGCTGTATTCCCATCGGATTATGGGAACAGAGCGCGGCAACCTGGCAGCAGTCCTGATGATTCGCGGAAACCAGAAATAATATGGATCATTCTCTGCCTGCTGCACCGGAAAATGCTCCGTGATGGCGGGCAGAGAAAAAAGTTGAAGAAAAAGTCAAAAAACACTTGACAGTTTGCGGGAAATGTATTATACTGATCAAGCAGTCGAGAGAAAGCAAAAAACTTTCAACAAAGACTGAAAATTGTTAGGTACAAAAATGAATTGAAAAATAATTCAAAAAAAGTACTTGACAAAAGATAACAAATGTGCTAAGATATAACATGCATGGCTTGTTGGTCAAGGGGTTAAGACGTCGCCCTCTCACGGCGAAAACAGGAGT
>CAJMMH010000149.1 GCA_905214365.1 uncultured bacterium | reverse complement strand
AGCAAAATCGGTACATTGATTCCCTTGCCTCCGGGAAGGATATGTTCATTTCCAGTACGGTTTGTCCGTCCCATTGCAAATTCCGGAACGGTGACATAATAATCCAGTGACGGATTGAACGTTACAGTATAAATCATAGGATTCCTCCAAACGTACATTATTTGCGGTTTTCGCACAGGCATCCCGATGATGTTCCCTTGCCGCCGGATACCGCTCTGCGCCTTTTCCGTTATTATATAATCGAATCCAGGCAATTGCAATCTCACATTTGCCACAGTATCGGCAAATCTTTACAGCCTGCTTTGCAATTTTGCGCCGAGCCGCCGCTTTGCAGGGCATCCGGAATGGGCTGCGGATTTTCCCAGAAAAAAAGAAACCGTCTGAATGACTGCCGTTTCCAAATCCGGTCACGGTAACAGTATTTTCATTCAGACGGTTTTTATACCAAATTTCTGCTGTGTGCAGCTTATGGAAGTTCGATTCTGCTGCTGTCCTCGATCTCTGCCGTTTCTCCGACATATCCTGCCAGTGATTCGTCAATCACATATTGGCCGCTGACAGAAATACCATCCGCTGACCGCACGTACAGCCACGGTATTTCATGCGGATACACATCATGGACAGACGGCTGCTCATCAAATACATCCGGCAGAAAATTTCCCTGCTTTTTCCAGGTAAAACAGCAATCTCTGAACACAACATCTTCAATCCTTGCCTCCTGCTCCCCCGCAATAAAAATTGAAGACTCACAGAACAGCTGTACATGTTCAAACGCAACTCTGCGGATTGTTCCCGGATACCGCTTTTCCTGATTCCGGAACGCTGCCGAAACAAATACCGGTTCTCCCTTTCCCCACCATCTCGGTGCAAAAGAGCGTTTCGGGCAATCTGCGTAGCGTTTCGTATTTGCAAGGATGTGATGTACATAAATATCTTCAATCGTGCCGCCGTCACGCGCCCAGATTCCGACTGCGCGGGAACAATCTTTTACAATACAATCCGATAGAATAACATTGCGGATATCCCCATATGTTTCCGTTCCGATTTTCAAAGCGGAATCCCTGGAATGAAGAATGCAGCCGCGGATTACGATATTTTCGCAGTTTCCATATTTTTCCCAAATCGGCTTCGTTGCCTTGAGAACAATTGCATCATCTCCGCTTTCAATCATGCAGTTGCTGATAATAACGTTCTGACACGCATCCGGATCAATGCCGTCGTTGTTCGGCCCCCGGTCGTTGTTCCGGATCTGAATGCCGTCAATCCGCACATTGCGGCAGCCTGCCATATGAAGCGTCCAGAACGATGCGTCATAAAACGTAATTCCTGTCACAGTCAGCCCATCAATATCCTCCAGATATGATGTTCTCGGCCGGAACCCTTCTACATTAAGCGGGCATTCATGCATCCCTTCATCCGCATTGTCATCCACATAAACATTGCGTCCCTGCCCGTCGATCATTCCATCTCCGGAAATTGTAATATTTTTTTCATGGCAGGCATATAAAAAGCTTCCGCTGTCAATGTTATCCATCGTATCGCTGCTGCTGTCGTTTTCCTCTGTTTCCGTCCGGATATGCTCCGGATTCCGGCTGACAGTCAGTACGCTGCCGCGTTCCAGATGAAGCTCCATATTTGACCGCAGCCGGATTGTCCCGGATAAAAAGTTTCCGGCGGGAATCACCACCGTTCCTCCTGTCTTTGCGCATGCATCAATTGCCTGCTGGATCATCGGCTGATTATTGGTCACACCATCAGGGATAGCTCCATAATCCATAATATTATACTGCATTTTATTTCTTCCTTTCCGCAACTCTTTCCTCTGTATCAATTCTTTCCATGTTCCTTCTGCCATATCAGCGAATCTCCGTTACAGCCGTGCCATTTCCGTGCACAAAATCAGGAACGCGCCGATGCTTTTGCGTAATCAAGCGGAGACCCACACCAGGACAGCCGTTCTGCAAAGTCAGCCTGAAATTCCGGACGCCATTTTGCTACCGTTTCCGCGTAAATTCTGATTTCATCCGGATCATTCGTCTTTTTCCAGCCGGATGGAACATCCTGATACTGCCGCTCACCGACTGAGCGGAATTGTCCTCCCCAGCTTTCCCCGGTCGGATCCTCTGGATCATGTCCATGCGCCGGGATCAGATACAGAAACGACGGGGTATCGCCCTCCTTCATACCTGTCACCGCGCCCCACGGATCGCCGCCGTTATAAACCGGATACAGCGCCCCCAATGTCCCGCGGCCGCAGCAGACATGATTTTTTACCCATGCCTCCGAAGTCAGCGACGGATTTCCATACCGGTACATTCCTCGGAATGCCGCGTAGTTGGTAATGTAAAAAATATCCGGATGATTCTGTTTGATCCATGGTCCGGTTCCATCGTACTGATCGCCGATTGCATAAACGCGCAGACGGCTCTTAAACACGGCAGCTTCCTCTGGTGTCCGGTCATGGCAGACACGCCAGATTGCCTGTGCCAGGTCAAGCGGTCCTCCCCACAAAAGAATCCAGAGCGGACGGGAATCCTCTTTGTCCGCTGCTTTGATAATCAAACGGGATCCCGGCGTATCATTTCCTTCGCCAAGATATTCCATTCCAACGTGTCCGCTTCCTTCTGTTGTTACGGCAAGCAGCTGCTCTGCAGCCGGGTAACGTTCATCATGCTTTGCCAGATTTTCCCGAACTTCACCATAGGCATGGATTAATTGCCGGATATACTCCGGTTTGGTTCCATGCAGTCCATATGAGGTTGCAATCAGGCCTTCAACGTCAAATTCGTTGGAATACAGCAAAAACCGCACCATCGACTCCGTATCGTCCGGCTCCAGCACGTCGCTCTGCATACTGCTGATATCCGTCAGGACAATCACACGCGGCCTGATCGTTTCCATTTGTGTTTGTTTCCCTGTTTCCATCGTTTACCCTCCACTACCTGTCACTCCAATTACCCGGTTTGCCTCATCCGATCATCTGATCCTGCCGTTTTTCACGCTCTATCATAAAATTTTCTCTCTTGCTGCCTTTTTTAGTTAGTTTCCCATAACCTCTGGGTCAAGCGGATATTCGCAATTGAAACATGGGACTTCCTTGATTTGTCAAAAAATGCCGACAGGATTCTCGCGCCTGTGGTGGAGCGCCTTTTCGATATAATTTTTTTCCACCGCCGCAAATCATATCCGAAAACACAACAGCATTTTCAGATATGCTCTGCGGCAGTGAGACTTACAGCACAATCAGGTTGCTCCACGCTTTTCTTCCCTGCGCGTCGGTTACCTCTGCCCGGATAAACTTCTCCCAATAGCGGACGGTGCAGACGGCCTCCGTCAGATTGGTTCCGCGGACGCAGCGGTGCGGAGACCATACGGCATTAGAAAAGAAGGAAATCCGATTGACCGGAGAGCACTGAACCCTAATCTGGTCACCTTCTCTGCTGATGTGAATTTCCGGACCCTGGGTTGCGTAAAATTTCTGATCACGGATCGCCTGCAGTAACTCTGCGTCGGTCGCATCCGGCGCCGCTTCCAGCATGATCCAGGAAATAGTCTCATCATTTCCATCGTACTGATGCGCGTCATCATCGGCAAGCAGAGCAAAATACATGCCCTCACACGCTGCCGTATCGACAAAATCGCCGGAGTACGGACGGGACGACTCTCCTGCATCAGAAACAGAATTATAAATTTCCGTCGCGTCAATGTCGTGAAGCTTTGCCGCCTGCGCCGCTGTGTTCAACGACCATGCCGGATGCGCAAGCACAGCAAGACCGCCGCAGCGATGGATCTCATCAATAATCGTCTGCGCAGCTGGAGACGGTTTTTCCTGCAATTGAGGCTGCTCCGTGCAGCCAAGTCCAAGAATATGATATACGCCGTCACAGGCATCTGCTCCGCCAATGTTGAACTCTGTGCCTGCCAATACACGCACACCATTTATTTCTTTGCTGTTTCCCCATACCCAGTGATCGGTAATCGCAATAATATCATAACCTGCTTTTTTGTAAATTTCTGCCGCTTCTTCCGGAGTCTTCACTCCATCCGACAGCGTTGTGTGCATATGCAGATTTATCTTCAGCCGGTTTACGCCAAACATATCCTTTTCCATAATCATTTTCTCCTCAATTCTGTTGCTGCCATTCTTTTCTGTATCTTCTGCAGCTGTCTACTATTAGTCAATCGGCTATTCGCAATCCGCATTCGCTGCTTGCTCATAATCGTACTCACCCACAAAAAAATATGATCGTTTCCTTTTTCTGATTTTCTGCCGATTATTCCGTTACCGTAACCTGAACATCCTTCACCGTCATCCGCTCAACCGCGCCTTCCACAAATCCACTGTGTCCCGCTGCGATCTTCAGATTTTCAAAGGTGAAATCAGACAGGCGGTATTGCTCCGCAGCCGGCTTCACTTTAAAGTAAGTATCGCAATTGCAGGTACAGTTTCTCATTGTAATGTGATCGGCATAGGACAGCGGAATATCTTTTCTGCCCTTCAGATCATAAAACTGCGTCCACGGATTGATATTCAAAAAGTTACTGATTGTTCCAGTGATATCTTCTACCGTAATGTACTCATAATGCTGCGGTGTATCCGGACGCATCTTCAGCCACAGCAGGTTGCTGCCGGAGCCGACGTGAATCCTGCGCAGAATAATGTTCCGGTTATGAACAGACTCGGAACCGCAAGTCAGACAGCCATGGCAGAAGCCATACTCACAGTCCTCAATGATAATCCGCTCATTGGAGCCGTTTTCCGGCGCTTCATCTGCCCATGGTCCCTTGCCGCCCTTGAGCACAACAGAATCATCATTAACTTCCAGATAGCAGTTTTTCACCAGTACATCGGTGCAGACATCCAGATCGATCGCATCGGTGCTTGGTGCCTTAACCGGAGCTGCCGGAGAAAAGATACGGCAGTTCAGATATTTCACATGGTGGCTCTTATAGATATGCGTTGTCCAAAAGTGAGAGTTCTGAAGCGTCAGACCTGCAATCAGCACATTGCTGCAGTTTGACAGGTATACCAGACGCGGACGCTGCTCATCCTTATTGGTGCATTTGGGGTTCCAGCTGCGGCGCAGCCAGAATGCCTTCCAGGAACGCATCCCGTTTCCGTCGATGGTTCCGGGACCGCACATCGTAAATCCATCGATTCCGTCCGCATTAATCAATGCTGCAAAATACTGACAGGTTTCTCCCTCAATTCTGGTTTCACAAACCGGATAGTCCGCAACCTCATCACTGCCGCGAAGCATACCGCCCCGCTCGATATACAGGTTCACACCCTGCTTAAAATACAGAGCGCCAGTCAGGTACGTTCCTGCCGGAACAACAATCACACCGCCGCCTTCTGCTGCCGCCTGGTCAATCAGCTTCTGAATCTCTTTGGTGTGAATCTTTCCGTCATCCAGAATTCCATACTGCGTCAGTACATACTGTCTGCCCATCTGCTCTAATGTCGGAACCGATGTGTCATAAAACCACTCGTCAATCTGCGTTCCATCCGGGAAATATTCCTGTATTGCCATTTTCTCATTCCTCCTGTTTTTCATTTCCTCCCGAAATTTACTGCTTCCGGAAAATTGCCTCTACCCGCTCTAACTCGCTGCGGATCTGAAGATGCTGGGGACATCTGCGCTCACAAAAGCCGCAGTCCTTACATGCTTCCTTTAATTTTCCGCCATCCGCAACGTACTTATCGTACATTTTCTGCGCATGCGCTTTCAGTCCATATACATTGTAGTATGTATACATATTGAAAATCTTCGGGATCTCAATTCCGGCCGGACATGGCTGGCAGTACTTGCAGCCGGTACAGTACAGCTCGCTGAACTTCTTCAACTGCTCCATCGCTTCTCCAAGCTGCTCCCACTCTTCCTTTGAAAATCCGCTGCCGTCCGATGCCAGCGCCGCGTTCTGCCTCACCATGTCCAGCGTCTCCATGCCAGACAACGCGCAGTTCAGATCTGGATTTCCAAGCACAAACTTAAATGCCAGCTCATAAGTCGCAATCGACTTTTTTCCGGTCAGCTTCGCATACAGCTCAGTCGGAGCCGCCAGACGTCCGCCGCCGACCGGTCCCATTGCAACCGTTCCAAGCCCCTTTGACGCCGCATATGCCAGCATCTTCTCATTGCTGCGGTCAAGCAGATTGTACTGCACCAGCATACTCTCCATTGGTACACCGCGCGCTTCCGAGGTATCAATAATCTCGCGGATTACTTCCGGATCATCATGGAACGAAAATGAGATATGGCGGATCAGTCCCTCTTCCTTCGCTTTTCTGGCATCCTCTAACAGATTCTGCGCCAGAATTACCTCTTCAAATTCCTTCTTTCCAATTCCCCAGAAATGATAAAAATCCACATGATCGGTATCCATCCGCTTCAGACTGCTTTCCAGCTGGCGGCGGTAATCGCCCGGCTTCTTGCAGACATCAACGGGAATCTTCGTAGACAGCAGAACCTGATCACGAAACGGTTTTACTGCCTTTCCAAGCGCCGCCTCGCTGTTTTTATTACAGTAATACGGAGCCGTATCAAAATAGTTGACGCCAAGCTCATACGCCTGCCGAATCATCTCATCGACCTTGTCCTGATTCACATACTTCTTTCCGCCCTCTTCATACTCCGGAAAGCGCATACATCCAAACCCCAGCGCGGAAATCTGCTCGCCGGTATTGCCAAACTTACGATAATTCATTCTTTTTCTCCCTCTTCGCGTTTTTGCCGCTCTCAGTGATCCGATTTTTCTTCGTTTTCCTAAAGCGGCTGTGTTTCCTCTGAATTTTATTATACAAGTCGTCGTTTTTTCTGTCAATGCGGCTTTTCATCCAGAATCGATGTCTTGACAAAAATGCCGAAGAAGCAGTTTCCTGATTCTGCGCCCCGTCTGCAAGCAATCTTCCTGCAGATATTTAGACCAGCTGATCCGTCATTCAATCAGATACCAT
>CAJMMH010000148.1 GCA_905214365.1 uncultured bacterium | reverse complement strand
GAAGAGCAATAAGCAGTGGGTGGGGACTTGCTTGTATCAGGAGGGGTACAAGCCCTTCCTGATAAACTGCGAAGCAGTTATTTGGTTATGAGCAAGCAGCGAAGCGGATTGCGAATATCCGCTTGACTATTCAGGCCTTCATAAATAAAAAGCCGCAGAAAAACTCTGCGGCAGATTGTCCGAACAAATCAGGGCGAGGAAAACAGACGATCGATAGGGACCGTCATCCATCATCGGAATCTCATGCCTGCAGCTTCGTCGGTTGCAACTATCACAGCCGTCCATATCCTCACCTCACTTTATTTTAACCGAATCAGGGAAGTTCCCTGCTTCCGTTGTGAATATTCGCTTGACTAATGTATAGAAAATGGTTTTTAAAACCATCCACACTCTAACACATGGATATTTGAAAGTCAACCCTGTTAAAAATAAAAATTTCGCAGAAAGAATGTAAATTGTATTTCGCCTGAGCAGTGTGGGAACAGGAAGTTTTTTTCAAACACGCTCTAGAAAAAAGGATAGAAAAAACGGCAGCAATGTACTATACTGAAAAATAGCTTTGTTGTAAAATCAGGAGAGCGGATAAAAATTCAAAACCGCAGATATTTTGACGCGGTGATTTCCAGATCATAAGCAGAAGAGGGAAAGGAATAGAGAAATGAGTGATTACAAATTAAATACCAAATGTGTACAGGCAGGTTATCGTCCGGGAAATGGAGAGCCGCGTCAGATTCCGATTGTGCAGTCAACTACGTTTAAGTATGATACCAGCGAAGCGATGGGAAAGCTGTTTGATTTAGAGGCTTCCGGTTATTTTTATTCCCGTCTGCAGAATCCGACCTGTGATCTGGTTGCGGCAAAGATTGCGGAGCTGGAGGGAGGAACAGCAGCAATGCTGACCTCGTCCGGACAGGCGGCAAACTTTATGGCGCTGTTTAACATCTGTGAGTGCGGCAGCCATATCGTTGCGTCTTCGTCCATTTATGGAGGAACCTTTAACCTGATTTCTGTGACGATGGCAAAGATGGGAATCCGCGCGACGTTTGTTTCTCCGGACTGCACGCCGGAAGAGTTGAATGCAGCATTTGAAGAGGATACCAGAGCGGTATTCGGAGAGACGATTGCCAATCCGGCGCTGACAGTTCTCGATATTGAGAAGTTTGCGAAGGCTGCGCATGCGCATGGAGTTCCGCTGATTGTGGATAATACATTTCCGACTCCTGTGAATTGCCGGCCAATTGAGTGGGGCGCGGATATTGTTACCCATTCGACCACAAAATATATGGATGGACACGGCGCGGCTCTCGGCGGAGCGATTGTAGACGGCGGACATTTTGACTGGATGGCACACGCGGACAAGTTTCCGGGACTTTGCACACCGGATGAGTCTTACCATGGCATCACGTATGCGGAGAAATTTGGAATGGGCGGAGCCTTTATTACGAAGTGCACGTCTCAGCTGATGCGTGATTTTGGATGTATGCAGTCTCCGCAGAATGCGTTTATTCTGAATCTTGGCCTGGAGTCCCTGCATGTGCGCATGCCGCGCCACGTAGAAAATGGTCAGGCTGTCGCGGAGTTTTTGCAGAAGCAGCCGCAGATTGCGTATGTGAATTATTCCGGACTTCCGGGAGACAAGTATTACGAGACGGCAAAGAAGTATCTGCCGAACGGCGGCTGCGGCGTGGTTTCCTTTGAACTGAAGGGCGGAAGAAAGGCGGCCGAGATCTTTATGAAGCATCTGAAGCTTGCCTCAATTGAGACACATGTTGCGGATGCGCGCACCTGCTGCCTGAATCCGGCGACTTCAACGCATCGCCAGATGAATGATGAGCAGCTGGCAGCCGCAGGTGTTCCGGCCGGACTGGTACGCATGTCCTGCGGTCTGGAGGATAAAGAGGATCTGATTGCGGATCTGGCGCAGGCGCTTGCGGCAATCGGAGAAGAATAAAACGAAAGAGGGAGATGAGCCAGGAGCTTTCTTTAGTTGTCAGAAGCATATGGATTCCGGTGGAAGCCAGGATTCAGGGAGAAGAGGAGGAACAGACATGGCGGAAATCATGTATCATATCCTGGTCTGCGATGATGATAAGGATATTGTAAATGCGCTGAAGATTTATCTGGGGGACTTTCACTATCACGTATATGAGGCGTATAACGGGCTGGAAGCGCTGGAGATTATTGACCGGTATGAGATCCATCTTGTACTGCTTGATATTATGATGCCGGGCATGGACGGAATCCGGACACTGGCAAAGATCCGGGAAAAGAGCAATGTGCCTGTTATTTTCCTGACGGCAAAGAGTGAGGAAACAGACATGATTCTTGGTCTGAATATCGGGGCGGACGATTATATTACCAAGCCGTTCAATCCGGTTGAGGTATCAGCGCGTGTCCGTTCACATCTGCGCCGGTATATGCAGCTGGGAAGCGGTACAATGCGCGCGGACAGTATTACCGTTGGCGGCATTGAGCTGGATGACCGGGCGAAGACGGTCCGCGTGGACGGGGATCCCGTATCGCTGACACCGACCGAGTATGAGATTTTAAAACTTCTGATGGAGCATCCGGGGCAGGTATTTTCTCCAAAGGAAATTTATAAGCGCGTATGGAACGATGTGCCGTTCGGCAGTGAAAACACGGTCGCGGTTCACATCCGCCATCTGCGTGAGAAACTGGAGATTAACCCGGCATCTCCGCGTTATCTGAAGGTTGTGTGGGGACAGGGTTATAAGATTGATGAAGGAAGATCCTGACATTCGTATCAGAATTAATGAAGCAAATCAGTAATAAAGGGAGGAACTACAGTGAGCGAAATCTGGTTTGACCGCCCGGCAGCAGTCTGGGAGGAGGCGCTTCCGCTTGGAAATGGACGCCTGGGAGCAATGGTATTCGGAACAAAGAGCGAGCATCTGGCACTGAACGAGGAGTCCATGTGGTACGGAGCGTACCGGGACCGCAATAATCCTGACGCAAAGGAGCAGCTGCCGAGGATCCGCAGTCTGATTCAGGAGGGGCGGATCTCAGAGGCAGAGCGGCTGATGAAGCTGGCATTATCCGGCTGTCCGGAGAGCATGCGCGTGTATCAGAGCCTTGGAGATCTGACGCTTGAAACCGCGGACAAGGCGGAAATGACGGATTACCGCCGTTCGCTGGATTTAAGCTGTGCGGCAGTAACGGTACAGTATTCCGAGGGGCAGGCGCGGTATACAAGAGAATACTTTACGTCAGCGCCGGCAAATCTTCTTGTTATGCGGCTGCGCGCGGAAAACGGCGGAAAGATTAATATTACCGCCCGGCTGCGCCGGCAGGTTTTCTTTACCGGAACAAGAAAGGTAAATGACAGAGGAATTGCCTTGTGGGGGCATCTCGGCGAGGACGGCCTTCATTATGATGTGCAGGTTTCCGGACAGGCAAAGGGCGGTCGCCTGTATACGATGGGCGAGTGTCTGGTTGCGGAGGAAGCAGATGAGGTACTTCTTCTGCTCTGCGCGGCAACGGATTTCAATCATGAAAATCCGGCGCTGTATGTACAGCAGCAGATTGAAGCAGGTTTTGAAAAAGGATTTGAGCGTCTGTTCTGGGAACACATGATGGATTATCGGGGATATTTTGACCGTGTCAGCCTGAAACTGGGGACAGAAGCAGCTGCCGGAAAGCCGGCTGCAAAAGCGCAGACTGCCAAGAATCCGGATGCTGAGATTCCAACCGATCAGCTTCTTGCAAAGGCAAAGGACGGGTCCATTCCGGATCTGCTGACGGAGACGTACTTTGATTTTGGCCGTTATCTGCTGATTTCATGCAGCCGTCCGGGTACACTTCCGGCAACGCTTCAGGGGCTGTGGAACAAGGATATGCTTCCGCCGTGGGGAAGTAAGTTTACAATCAATATTAATACTGAGATGAACTATTGGCCTGCGGAGACCTGTGCGCTGCCGGAGTGCCATACCGCATTGTTTGACCATATCAAACGGATGGTGGAGCATGGACGAAAAACTGCGCAGACAATGTACGGCTGCCGTGGCTTTGTCGCGCACCATAATACTGATATCTGGGGCGATACGGCGGTTCAGGATTTGTGGATTCCGGGTTCATACTGGGTAATGGGTGCCGCATGGCTATGCACGCATCAGTGGAAGCATTACGAGTATACGCAGGATAAGGAGTTTTTGAAGGACGCGTTTCCGGTTATGCGGGAAGCAGCACTTTTCTTCCTGGATTATCTGATTGAAAAAGACGGATATCTGGTTACCTGCCCGTCGGTATCTCCGGAAAATACCTTTATTCTTCCAAATGGAGAAAAGGGCAGCAATTCCACCGGCGTTACGATGGATAACCAGATTCTGCGCGATTTGTTTACACAGTGTATTGAGTCAGCAAAGATTCTCGGCGTAGACGATGAGCTGAACAGCCAGATCAGAGCGGCGAGAGAGAAACTTCGTCCGACACGGATCGCGTCGAACGGTACGCTGATGGAGTGGGAAGCGGAATATGAGGAAGCGGAACCTGGGCACCGCCATATTTCCCATCTGTATGGTTTGTATCCATCCGCTCAGATTACGCCGGAGGATACGCCGGATCTTGCGGCTGCCGCGGAAAAAACGCTGGAGCGCCGTCTGTCGAAGGGAGGCGGCCATACCGGTTGGAGCTGTGCGTGGATCATCAACATGTTTGCGCATCTGCAACGCGGCGAAGACGCATGGCAGAACCTGCGGAAGCTGTTTACAAATTCAACGCTCCCCAATCTTTTTGACAATCATCCGCCATTCCAGATCGACGGAAACTTCGGAGCAACAGCAGCAATTGTCGAGATGCTTGTTCAGGCACGTCATGGAAAGGTCTTTCTGCTTACTGCGCTGCCGAAGGCATGGCCGTCCGGAAGCCTTTTAGGTGTACGTCTTCCTGGCAGCGCGTCTGCGGATCTGACCTGGAAAGACGGAAGGGTAACCGGATTTGCGGTAACGGCGCAAAGCGACTGGAGCGCAGAAGTACATTTTGGTGAAACTGTAGTGCAGATGGCGGCAAAGGCAGGGAAAACCGCGGAGCTTTCTGTGTAAATAGGCAGCGCGGGGCGTTTTATCACAGAGCAGCGTGAGGCGCACAAGCGTGTTAGAGACAGAAAGAAGGCATATGTGCATTCGGAATCCAGGCTGCATAGACAGAGGGATGAGTGATTCCGGGAGCATATGTATGAAGAAAGAAGGAATCATGATGGATCAGAAACGAATCAAAGAGTATATGGAAGCGCATCGTCAGGAGATGATCGACGATATCTGCGCGCTGGTACGGATTGATAGTGAGAGAACGGAAGCAAAAGAAGGAAAGCCGTTTGGAGACGGCGCGGCAGAGGCGCTTGCAGAGGGCTGCCGGATTCTGGAAAAGTATGGATTTAAGGCAAATAACTGCGAGAACTATGCAATTGACACCAGACTGAACGGAAAAGACCTGAAGCTGGATATTCTGGCGCATCTGGATGTTGTTCCGGCAGGTGACGGCTGGAGCGTTACCGCACCGTTTGAGCCGGTAGTAAAGGACGGAAAGATTTTCGGACGCGGGACCGCCGATGATAAGGGGCCGGCAATCGCGGCGCTGTACGCGATGCGCGCAATTAAGGAGCTTGGACTGGAGCTGAAGAAGGATGTCCGCCTGATTTTAGGATCGGACGAGGAGTGCGGCAGCTCCGATATCGAGTATTACTTCAAAAAGCACAGTCACGCGCCGATGTCCATTTCTCCGGACGCAGATTTTCCGCTAATATTCCTGGAAAAGGGAAGTCTGCATTCGACATTTTCCGCAAAGCTGGAGCCGGAAACCGCGCTTCCGCGTGTAATTTCCGTTCACAGCGGCGTTAAGGTAAATGTTGTGCCGGCAAAGGCGGAAGCAGTTGTCGGCGGCATAAGTGCGGCTAAGATCCGTCCGTATGCGGAAGAGATTGAAACGAAGCTCGGTGTATCTGTAATGCTGACGGAAAGTGCTGACGGCAGCACTGCGATTCTGGTTCAGGGAAACGGCGCGCATGCGGCAAGCCCGATGGATGGAAACAATGCGCTGACTGCCCTGCTTACCCTGTTAAATTCACTTCCGCTGGCAGAGACCCGCAGTGCAGAGCTTCTTCGCAATGCAGGCCGCCTGTTTCCGCATGGTGACTGGAGCGGTGAAGCGCTCGGCGTAAAGCGTGAGGATGAGCTGTCCGGCGCGCTGACACTGACGCTGGATCTGTTTTCCATGGATGAAACCGGAATGTCCGGAACGTTTGACTGCCGTGCGTGCGTAAGTGCAAACGATGAGAACACCAGACAGGTGGTATACCAGAAGTTTGAAGAAGCAGGTTTTGAGCATGATGACCGTCCGATGAATCCGCCTCACTATGTACCGAAGGATTCCGAACTGGTAAGCACGCTGATGGAGAGCTACGCCTCAATCTCCGGAAAGACCGGCGAACCGCTTGCAATTGGCGGCGGCACATATGTGCATGAGATTGAAAACGGCGTTGCGTGCGGCTGTGCCGATCCATCAGTAGACAATCATATGCACGGTCCGGATGAGTTTGTCATTATCGATCAGCTGATCATGAGCGCATGCGTATTTGCCGATGCAATCCTGCATCTGTGCTGCTGAAATGAAAGGTTTTGATTTTGTTATGAATTTCTTTATGTTTCTGTTAGAAAGAGAACAAAAAATGGACACAATTATGGGGTAAGATATAGTCACAGTTAAGGAAAGAGATCCTTAGCTGAAACAATCATATATCTTTTTCACTATCGGTGAAGTGACCGGTATCCCTCCCCTTTTTATTCCCTTTTTCAGCCCCGCGCCAGCGGGGCTTTTTTGCTTTGATTTATGTGCTCCCGAAACCTCTTATGCACCTGGCTTTGCGGCTGATTTTCCGCCGGAGATGTCTGAATATTGCCCACGTCTGCGCCCCAGTCGCTCTTGAATCTCAGGAACCCTCACCAGCAAGATGATAGCAAATTCAGATA
>CAJMMH010000147.1 GCA_905214365.1 uncultured bacterium | reverse complement strand
TACGTTGATAAAATTCAGACATCTCCGGCGGAAAATCAGCCGCAAAGGCAGGTGCGTAAGAGATTTCCAGAGTACACTTTTAGCTATTATTCTTCTTTAATCGCCTCACGTTCCGCCGCTCCAATCAAAATCACGGAGTAAAACAGCGAGTCCTTCTCTTCTTCTGCAGTCCGATCCGTTAAGAAACCATAGATTGCTTCCGGCATCTCATCAATATCCAGAAAAATTTCATCTGACTCTGTAATCTGATTCCGGCTCCAGAGAACAGTTCCCTCTCCATCTTCTACCCGAAAATCAAATGCACCGCCGCCGACTGTCAGCATGATAAAAATCCGTCCACGATACCCTGGATTTATTGTAATATCACTCTTCATCTGATTCTCCGGCAGCGCATAAAACTTCTCTCCACGCTGAATCCTCATATCACTAAAAAAATCAAAATATCCATCTCTGGTCAACTCATTCTTCACAACATCTGGCGCCCAGTTCGTATAATCAGCCGAATCAAAATTCTCCTGATTTGCGAAATCCGGATAAGCAAGAAAATCTCCCCACTTCCACGTTCCGTCCATAGCCAGCGAATAATAATACTTTGGCCCGGCCGTCTGCTCTGCCTGACTGGTACTTTCCTGTCTTTGATATTCCAGTGTGTACTGCGGTACTGTCCGGTCCGCGTTTTCCTGCTGTGCAGAGCAAGCGCACGCTGCAATACTGACCCCGGCAAAAAACAGCAATATTTTTTCTTTTTTCATCGAAGTTCCCCCATATTAACAATCCTGAACATAGTCAAGCGGATATTCGCAATCCGCTTCGCTGCTTACTTGATTTGGTTAAAAAGCTTTTATTACCTCAAAGTCTACCATGCGCTATGTTTATTGTCAATATAGTCTATATTTTTGTTCCTTTCCCCCTGTTTTTCTGTCTTTTTGACCATCTGCAGTTTCATTTTCTTTTCACGCTTAACAATGGAAATTTCAAACACGCTCTAAACCGCTTGACTTCCCTTCTCATCTTAGCTACTATAAAATACATGAATCCTACCGACAATCCATAGAGCGTATTTGAAAAATCATTCCCGCAATCTGCACGCTTCAATTTGCAGAAAGCCTTTTTCAAACACGCTCTGGAAAAGCAAGAAATAAGGAACCCAACATGCCAATTTCAAACACGATCATAAATTATCTTTCAACCACCTACTCCCCCAGCGCAATCATTGTATACGGATCATTTGCCGATGGAAGCGCAGGTGCCGCCAGCGATTTTGACGCGCTGCTGATTGCCGACAGCAGCCAGCAGCATGATTCCTCCGTAATCGATGGTACCGTACTGGATGTTTTTCTTTATCCGCCGGAAACCTTTCAAAAACCGTATGATCCTGAAACCTTTATCCAGGTTCACGATGGAATCATCCTTCTGGACCAGGACGGATTTGCCACGGGTCTGAAATCGCGCGTCCAGGAATTTATCGCCCAAGCTCCGCGCAAAACTCCGGAAGAACTGCAGCAGGAAATCGACTGGTGCAAAAAAATGCTGGTACGGACCGCCCGCGGCGATGCCGAAGGGTATTTTCGCTGGCACTGGCTTCTGTGCGACAGTCTGGAAATCTATTTCGACATCAAACAGCTTTATTATTTTGGTCCAAAGAAGTCTCTCCGCAGCATGGCCAAATCCGACCCGGAATCCTATCGCATTTATTCGCGGGCATTAAAAGACTGGAATCAGGCATCGCTTTCTGAATGGATTGCCTGTCTGGAAAACCAATTGCAAAAGCCATTGTGAACATGACATACAGCTGTCGTGTTTTCTGTGATATCATTCTTTTCGCAAAGGAATCATACTTTCCGTACAAAGGAGTCAATCTTCTATGAAAATCGACCGACAATTGGGAATTTTATCTATCCTTCTGCAAAAGGATTCCGTCACTGCCCCTTACTTATCAGAAGTGTTTGAGGTTTCCAGACGAACCATTAACCGGGATATCGAAGATTTATGCAAAGCAGGAATTCCGATCACAACCCGTCAGGGAACTCATGGGGGAATTTCAATCCTGGCGAACTACAAGCTTGATCGCACCATGCTGACACGCAGCGAAATGCAGGATATTCTTGCCGGTCTCCGAAGTCTCGACAGCGTCAACGGTACAAACCGGTATGGACAGCTGATGGAGAAATTATCGGTTGGTTCTTCTGATTTTATGGTTGGAAATCAATCAATATTAATCGATCTGTCTTCCTGGTACAAGGACTCGCTTGCTCCGAAAATTGAGCTGGTGCGAATGGCAATTGACCAGCACCGGGTACTGAATTTCCTCTATTATTCTCCGGAGCACGAATCTTCCCGCCAGATTGAGCCATACTATCTCATTTTCCGCTGGTCAGACTGGTATGTCTGGGGATGGTGTCAAAAACGGGAAGCATTCCGACTGTTCAAACTAAATCGTATGGTCAATGTTCAGCTGTCCAATGAATCGTTCTCTATCCGGACCGCGCCTTTGCCAGACCTGGGCAGCGAACGGATTTTTTCCGGCGGAATTCGGGTAAAAGCGCTCTTTGAAGCTGACTGCAAATGGAGGCTGGTGGAAGAATTCGGTCCGAACTGTTTTCAGGAACAAGACAGCGGAAAGCTTCTGTTTCAGGCTGACTTTACCAACCACGATTACCTGATCTCATGGCTGCTGGCCTTCGGTGATCAGGCCAGGCTGTTGGAACCGGAAGAAATACGGGAAGAACTCCGTCAGCGTATTCTGCGGATGAATGAGAATATGGAGGTAAGAAATTGATCGAATCAAGATGTGGGCTTTTATGCAGGAAATGCAGTTGGAAACAGGAAGGATCATGCAGCGGCTGCACCGCCATTGCCAATCCGTTTTGGGGGAGCTGTCCTATAAAAAACTGCTGTGAAGGAAAGAATCTGCAGCACTGCGGGGCATGCGGCGAATTTCCATGTACCCGACTGCAGGAATTTGCTTACGCGGAAAAAGAAGGAGACTGCGGTGTCCGGCTTGACCAGTGCAAGGCATGGACTGCTTCTTTGCGAATGAATTATCCCTGGATTGATAATTATCTGATGCAAAAGCAAGGAGTTACAAAGCTTCCGCCTCAGTGGAACTGGATTCGCTACGCGATCGGCGGAAAAATGTTTGCCGCCGTCTGTCTTGGGGAAAACAATACTCCCTATTATATCACCCTGAAGCTGTAGCCCTCCGAAGGAAGCTTCCTGCGGCAGCACTACAAAGATATCATTCCCGGCTACTATATGAACAAAGAGCATTGGAACTCCATCAATCCTAACGGCGAAGTGCCGGATGAACTGCTAAAGGATCTGCTGGATAAGTCCTATGCCCTTGTTCTTGGAAGCTTCAGCAAGAAAAAGCAAAAAGAGATTTTAGAAATAATCGACTAATTACATTCCAACAAGCAAAACACAGCATACCAATGGGGCGAATCAATATTTATTTCAGCAAATCAGACAAACTGTATTCGCCTCTTGGAATATTTGCCGTTCTGCGATATTCTTTTATTGCCTTCAGCAAGATCTTCGGATTGCTAAAATAGTCCTTCACAAAATCGTATGATTTTACATCATGCATGCGAAGATCTGTTTTACAAAATTCACTTGGTTTTTCCCAGAACGTTTAAAACGTTCATACGCGCCTTCATTATTAATAATCAACAGCTTGAAGCCGCCAGAGTTTTCTTTAAACGCATATATGCTTCATACGCAGGAGTTGTTCCTTCCAGGAATCCACTTTGGTATGCATCGCTCTTTTTAAACGTAATAACTACCAACGGAACATCATCCATAAAAGGTAAAACATTTACATTCGTATAAGAAAGCAGACTGCATGCTTCCACGATATCCTTTGTCTTTTTATATGGAAGTCCTTTTGCTGTAATACGAAGTATTTTCATATACGGTTCTCCCTTTTAAAAACAAATTTTCCGTTTTTATTTTCTTGTAATGATAATTACATCCAATCGTAAAGGAATTATCAACGTCTTTTTCGTTTTTATTTTCTATTCATTCAGATTCCATAGCTAAAACGATGCAGTTCACAAATATGACTGCACCGTTTCTTGGTTTTACTTATTTATTTTCACACTCTGCATCCCCGTTTTTACGCTTCCACAGTCTCAATCCGTACCGCCGCCATTCCAAGTCCTGCGTCAGTTCCCGATCCTTTCACAGTCAGCGTCAGCACGCCCGGCTTCTGCCCCGCGCGGATGACCGCGTACGCCATTCCGTTAAATGCATGGCGTCCCTTTGTCTCCTTCCACTGTTCATGGCATTCCGGCTGTCCATTATCAATTCCAATGATTTCTCCATCGCCTTCCAGCTCAAAATCAAGCTGCGGGCACGCGTCCGGCACAAGCCTTCCCTGCGCGTCTGCAATCCGGATTTCCGCCTGCATAACGCTTACCCCATTCGCGCTTAAGCTGGTTCTGTCCACACTCAGCTCAATTGCCGCGGCCGGACCGGTTGTTTCAACCCGATAACGGCAGACCTCCTGTCCGTCATGGTATCCGACTACTTCAATTGCGCCCGGTTCATACGGAACATCCCAGCTCAGGAATAGATCATCCGTATTGGCCGGCCGGCGTTTCCGGTCAAAATGTCCGTAACGCTCTGTCATTCCATAACACGGGAATCCTTTGGACTTCATGCCATAGGAACGTCCGTTGACAAACAGCTGCGCGTCCTCGCAATTGGTATAGCAGATCACTGGAATTACAGTTCCCGGTTCCAGCTTCAGATTCCAGTGTGGGCACAGATACGCGAATTTTTCTTTCTGATTCCATACGCTTCGATAAAAATAGAATGCATCCTTTTCAAAACCGCAGGTATCCAGACAGCCGCATCCCGCCGAGCGCTGCGGCCAGTCCGCTTCACCCAGGTAATCAATGCCTGTCCACATATAGTCGCCCGCGACAAAATCATGCACCATCGTATATCGCAGCAGCTTGCCGACTGTAACCGGCGCAGTATAATACGGCTTGTTCCAGAATGACTCCTCCGGAACCTCAAACCGGTAATCGCTGCGGATATATCCGGCACATGGGTTTTCCGTTCCGATCACACAGCGGTCCGGATGATCCACCCGATCCGCATCATACAGAAGCTCCGCACGTTCTCTCCATCTTCCGACATAATTGTAGCCGACAACATCCAGCTCATCCATAAACTTCTGTCTGGCAGCACGAGGCTCTGCCGCAATCTGGTCAAATGCCAGCGTCACCTTTCTGGTCGGATCAATGGTATGGCAGTAATCTCTCAGCCGAATAGCAAGCTCCTCTCCACCTTCCACAACCTGCTCCGGAATTTCATTTCCGATGCTCCATAGCACAACCGCAGGATGATTGCGGTCACGGTACAGCATGGTCTTCAGATCCCATTCATGGCACTGATCGAAATACATCGAATAACCATGACTTTCATGCGTATTGGAACCGATTTCCTTCGCTTTCATAATACGCCACTCGTCAAACGCTTCATCCATGACATAAAATCCCAGCTCATCACACAAATCCAGCAGCGCCGGATCCGGCGGATTGTGTGAGCAGCGGATCGAATTACAGCCCATATCCTTCAGCTTTTCCAGACGTCTGCGCCAGATTTCCGGCGGAACTGCCGCTCCGACACAGCCGCCGTCATGGTGCAGACACACGCCGTTCAGCTTTTCTCTCACGCCATTAATCAGAAAGCCCTTCTTTACATCAAATGTCACTTCACGGAAGCCGACCGTCTCCGTCCGCTCCTCCAGAATCGTTTTCCCATCCTTTAAAACCGCAACCAAATGATACCGATACGGATTTTTGTGATTCCAGAGCACTGGCTGCGAAACCGGAAGCTCAAGTTCCTTCGTCAGCTGGCAAAGCGCTTCTACTCTGTCAATTCCGGACAAAACCGCCGCGTCCGCGTCCGCTGCCTCCCATTCTCCATCCAGCCAGATTTCCGTCTGCGCCGCCGCGTTTCCCTCCGCATCCTTCAGGCAAAAAAACGCTGACAAATTTTTCTTCGCTCCTGTCGTCTCCAACGCAGGCTCATTCGGTGCATGAAGCGTCATGTGGATCTTCAGCTTTGCTTCTCCATTGCTGCAGCCCTTCGTTTCACTGCTTTTATCTCCGCAGCTTCCATCTTTTACGTTTGCCCCTCCGCACTCCGTTGTCAGGTACATACCATACCGCGCAATATGTACCTGATTCCGCATTTCCAACCACACATTCCTGGTAATTCCGGAACCGGAATACCAGCGGGAGCCCGGCTGCATCGAGTTATCCACACGGACAAGAACGAAATTTTCACCCTCCCGCACGAACTCTGTAATATCAACCTCGAACGGCGTATATCCGTACACATGCCCTCCCGCGTAACTGCCATTGACATATACGCTGCTCTTCATGTAAACGCCCTCGAAATACAGGATTACCTGCTCATCCGGCGAAAACGCGGGAATCTCCAGCGTCCGGCGATACCAGCCAATTCCGGCACGCGCGTAACCGCCCGATCCGCAGGTATCTGCATTTGGATCAAACGGATAATCCGTACTCCAGTCATGCGGCAGCGTTACCGGACGGAATCCGGTTTCCGGCGCTGTTTCCTCCTTTGACGTCCGCTCATCCAGGCAGAACTCCCACCCGGCAGACAATTTCCGTTTTTTCATTGTTCTGACCTCCTACTGCAATATGATTTATCGTTAGTATCTTAACTCAATAGCCTCTCAAAGTCTTTTATACACTTGCCTTTGCAGCTGCTTTTCCGCAGACCGCGCCCGAAACTTTCCATCAGACCCGATCCAGAATCCGATCTGTCGATTTTCTTACAAGCAATTCATAGTCAACATAGCTCTTTGTCTGATATTCTTTTCCGGTCAGCGCGTTCAGCAGCTGGCTGCAGACCATCCGCCCCACTCTGGTTGTCTGCACATTGACCGTTGTTACCGCCGGTGAAAAGCAGCTCAGACTGGAACTGTTATATAAAGATGCAATTCCGAT
>CAJMMH010000146.1 GCA_905214365.1 uncultured bacterium | reverse complement strand
TTTACGCGGGAATGCCGTGCCTGACCCGCAATTCCTACGGCAAGGGAACCGCGTCCTACATCGGTACCGAGCCGGATGACGCGTTCCTGGCTGATTTCATGGCTCAGGTATGCGAGGACTGCAGCATCCGTCCGGTTTATGAGGCGGAGGAGAACGTTGAGGTAACGCGCCGTGTCAATGATAAGGCAACCACAATCTTTGTTCTGAATCATAATCAGGAAGAGGCGTGGGTTGACTTTGGAAGCGACCGTCTGACCAGTCTGCTGACCGGCGAAGAGCTGACCGGACGCTGCCGGATTGCCGGAAGAGACGCGTTTGTACTGAAAAAAGAGGACTGATCGGGGGAAACAGGGCAGTTGCAGAAACTGGAATGAGTATGCTAAAATAGGGGGGAATAGCAAAGCCTTCCGGGAAACCGAAAACACGCTCCAGGCAAAACTCAGGGAGTTTTGAGGATAAAGTTCGGTGATTTCGGTGAAACGGAGGATAATGGCTGACAGGAGGAGATCAATGAATAAAGACGACTGGAAGCGGGTGATTACTCGTTCCCTGTCAGGGTTTGTTGCCCTGGCAATGGCAATTGTCCTGTATTTTGTGATTCTGCGGTTCGGGCAGATCCAGGGAGGAATCCGGTGGATCAAGGAAATCCTGACCCCGTTTGTGTACGGCGGAATCATGGCGTATCTGCTGAAAAGTCCCTGCAATTATTTCGAGCATGTATTTGAAAAATGGCTGCCGAAAAAATGGAAGAAGCGGGCGGGCGGACTTGCGGTTTTGGTTGTAGTTGTGCTTGCGGTTTCGGTTGTATGGCTGCTGCTGGCGGCGGTTCTTCCGCAGTTGGTTGAAAGCATTATGAAGCTTCTGGTGGATGTTCCCGCGCAGATTAATCGGTTTACGAAATGGGTGACCGGAAAGCTAGAAGGTCAGGAGGCAATGTACGATTACGCGGCGGATACGATTCAGCAGATCAGCGACCGGCTGACTACATGGTTCCAGAATGATTTCAGTCCGATGTTAGATCAGATGCTCGGAAGCTTCGCAAGTACGCTGACATCGATTGTGAACATGATTTATGATCTGTTTATCGGTGTCATTGTGTGTGTTTATGTACTCTGCAGCAGAAAGACATTTGCCAGACAGGGAAAGCAGGTATTGTATGCAGCCGCCAGGGAACCGATTGCGGATCGGATCATGGAGGAACTGCGGTTTGCGGATCATACCTTCACCGGTTTCTTTGCGGGAAAGATCCTGGACAGCACGATTGTCGGCCTGATTACGTATGTATTTTGTTTGATTCTGTCGTTTGTGATGAAAGACTTCCCGAATGTTATTCTGATCAGCGTTGTGATTGGCGTGACCAATATCATTCCGTATTTCGGACCGTTTATCGGAGCAATTCCGTGCCTGATCATTATTTATATTTCCAATCCGTTTGCCTGCGTTGTCTTTCTGATTTTTATTTTGATTCTGCAGCAGATCGATGGAAATATCCTCGGACCGAAGCTTTTGGCAAATAGTGTCGGACTGTCGGCATTCTGGGTTCTGTTTTCCATTACGCTGTTCGGCGGTCTGTTCGGATTTACCGGTATTCTTGCCGGAGTACCGACTTTTGCGGTTATTTATGATCTGATCCGGCGCATGGTATACCGGAGACTGCGGCATAAAGGCCTGCAGGATGCGGAAGAAAAGGTAGCGTATGAAGAGTATGCGGACGCATCAGACGCGCCGGATGAGGAAGACGAGGCGCAGAATCGGGCTGCAAAGCCGGATGACAGCGATGACGATGATGAGTAATGCAGAAGATGCTGCAGAGGCGAATTGACCGTGGAGATGTCTGGATTTGGTGATGCCTTTGGCAGAGAAAAAGAAGGAGTAGATGATATGAAAAAGATTTTATTCCCTCAGGTGGACGGGATGATTCACGGAGGAGACTATAATCCGGAGCAGTGGCTGGATCGTCCGGACATTCTGAAGGAGGATATCCGGCTGATGAAAAAGGCCGGAGTCAACTGCGCGACGCTGGGAGTTTTTTCCTGGTCTGTGTATGAACCGGCGGAGGGCGAGTATCATTTTGACTGGCTGACCGGCATCATGGACGAGCTGTATAAAAACGGAATTTACACCGTGCTTGCGACACCGACCGGAGCACGTCCTGCATGGCTGGACGCAAAGTATCCGGAAGCGATGCGCGTCGGAAGAGATGGTGTGCGCAACATGCATGGTCTGCGCCATAATCACTGCCTGACATCGCCGGCATTCCGGAAAAAGGCGGAGAGCCTGATCCGCCGTCTGGCTGATCGTGTCAAAGATCATCCGGGCCTGATTCTGTGGCATATCTCCAACGAGCTTGGCGGCGAGTGTTACTGCCCGCTGTGCCAAGCGAAGTTCCGCGAGTATCTGAAGCTGCGTTTCCATGACGATATCAATGAGCTGAATCACGCGTGGTGGACGACGTTCTGGAGTCATACCTACAGCAGCTTTGACCAGATCGAAGCGCCGATGGCGCACGGCGAGGGAAGCATCATGGGACTGAACCTTGCCTGGAAGGAATTTACGACCTGGAACATGTGCCAGTATATTTCCTTTGAGCGTACGATTTTGAAGGAGATTACGCCAAAGATCCCGGCGACAACCAATTTCATGCACCTGTATCCGGGACTGGATTATCATAAGCTGGCAAAGCAGCTGGATGTGATTTCCTGGGACAGCTATCCGGTTTACCATAACAATCAGGAAACGGTAATGCAGACTTCGATGGGCGCGGCGTTTGATCACGCACTGATGCGCGGCATGAAGCCGGGACAGCCGTTTATGCTGATGGAGAGTACGCCGAGCCTGGTAAACTGGCATCCGTACAACAAGCTGAAGCGTCCGGGCATGCACCGGGTCGGCAGCCTGCAGGCGATTGCGTGCGGTTCAGATACGGTACAATATTTTCAGTGGAGAAAGGGAAGAGGCTCATTTGAACAGTATCACGGAGCGGTTCTTGATCATCTGGGAACGGACGATACGAGAGTATTCCGCGAGGTAACGGAGGTCGGCGAGCTGTTAAAGAAGCTGGCGCCGGTAACCGGAAGCGCGGTAACGGCAAAGGCGGCGGTGCTGTTTGACTGGAGCAACCGCTGGGCGGTCGCGGATATGGCCGGCCTTGCAAAAGAAACCAAGAAGTATGAGCAGACCTGCCTGGATCAGTTTTCGAGCCTGTTGAAGATCGGTGTGGAAACTGATGTGGTTTCTCCGCTTGCGGATCTTTCCAGATACGCGGTAGCTGTGGCTCCGATGCTGTATCTTCTGAAGCCGGAAACCGCTCCGCATCTGAAAGCGTATGTTGAGCAGGGCGGTCGTCTGATTCTGACCTATCTGTGCGGATATGTGGATGAGCATGAGCTTTGCTGGCTTGGCGGTTTTCCGGGAGACGGTATGAAAGAGCTTGCGGGTCTTTACAGTGAGGAAATTGATACGCTGTATCCCACTGATCGGAATCATGCGGACTTTGCAGATGGAGATTCCTTTGAAATCCGCGATTACTGTGAGGTGCTGAAGGTTTCCGATGCTGAGGTGATGGCTGAATATCGGGATGACTTTTACGCAAAAACTCCGGTCGTTACCCGGAAGAAGACCGGAAAAGGCGAGTGCTGGTATGTCGGCGCGCGCATCGAGCAGGCAGGAATGGAAAAGATTTACCGCCAGTGCCTGACGGAAGCCGGAGTCGCGCTTGCGCCGATGCCGGAGGGTGTGGAGCATCACTGCAGAGAAAACGGAACCGAACGGTTTGATTTTTATCTGAATGAGACTGATCAGCCGCAGGCAGTTCCGGCGGTTTCGGCAGGAAAAGAGCTGTTTGGAGAAACGGAAGTTACGGATACCGTCAGCCTGGAGCCGTACGGCGTTGCAGTCGTAAGATCCTGAGCGGCGGAATGGAGCGAATGATGACAAATATTGAAAGAATACGTATGGATTATCTGGAGCATCCGGTTGGAACGGACCGGATGCCGGAGCTGGACTGGATCATTGCCAGCAGCGGAACCGATGCGATGCAGACTGCTTACCAGGTGCAGCTCGCAAAAGAGGCGGATTTCGCGGACGTAATTTACGACAGCGGAAAGGTTGAAAGCAACGAGTCCGCGCATGTCAGAATGGAACAGGTAAAGCTGGAGTCCTGCACCCGTTATTATGTGCGCGTAAAGGTATGGGTCAACGGCTGCTTTGATGGAGAAGCAGGCGAGGAGGAGAGCGGCTTTTCCGCTCCGGCGTCGTTTGTGACCGCACTTCTGGACAACGAATGGCAGGGAGAATTTGTATCGGCAGAGACGAGAGCGGACAAGTCCAATTCCAAAGGAACCTATCTTCGCAAGGAATTTTCCGTCCGCGGGGAGATCCGCGAAGCGTACATCTGCTCGACCGCGCTTGGCCTGTATCATCTGTATCTGAACGGAAAGCCGGTCGGTCACGACCAGATGGCTCCGGGCTGGACCTCTTACCATCATCAGATCTGCTATCAGACCTACGATGTGACGCAGCAGCTGCGTGAGGGAGAAAATGCGCTTGGCGCGCATCTCGGCGCGGGCTGGTATAAGGGCATGATGGGATTTGTGCATGAACGCAACAATTATGGAGAGCAGACGGCTCTTCTGCTGCAGCTGACAATCCGTTATGAGGACGGAAGCGTGCAGACACTTGTGACTGATGAGTCTTGGATCGGCTGCGATTCGCCGGTTACATTTTCGGAAATTTATGATGGCGAGATTTATGACGCGCGCTTAGAGCAGCCGGGCTGGAATCTGCCGGGCTTTGAGCCGGTCATGGATCAGACCTTCCGCCGTTTGACAAAGGAAGAGTACGACGCGCTGGAGCGCGATCCGCTGAAGCAGCCGTTCAGTGATGAGGAAAAGGCGGCGCAGCGCCGCACGGCAGCCGCGTACCATCCGCATACAACGGCATGGCATCAGGCAGAAATCGTTGCCTGCCCGAAGAAAATCCTGGTCGCGCAGCCGGGCTGCCGCGTGACCATTGAGCAGGAGATTTCGGCCGCACGCCTGTTTACGACGCCGAAGGGCGAGCGTGTGCTGGATTTTGGTCAGAACCTGACCGGATGGATCCGTTTCCGTGTGCGCGGAACCGCTGGCAAAATGGTACATCTGCGCTGCTTTGAGACGCTGGACGCTGCGGGAAATGCATATTTTGACAACCTGAGAGAAGCAAAGGCTGAGGTAAAGTATATTTGCGGCAGCAGTGACGAGGCGGAGTATCAGGAGCAGTTTTCGTTTCAGGGTTTCCGCTACGCAAAGCTGGAGGTATGGCCGGATGACGCGGTATGCAGAGATTTTACCGCCTGCGTGGTACATTCCGAGATGGAAGAAACCGGACATTTTTCCTGCTCCAATCCGCTGCTGAATCAACTGGAGCATAACATTGAGTGGGGACTGCGCGGAAACTTCCTTGATATTCCGACCGACTGCCCGCAGCGTGACGAGCGTATGGGATGGACCGGTGACGCGCAGATTTTCTGCCGTACCGCAAGCTATCTGCGCAATACATGGCCATTCTTTAAGAAGTGGCTGAAGGACGTTGCCTGCGATCAGACGCCGGAGGGCGGCGTGCCGCATATGGTTCCGGATATTATGCCGTTCCATGTGATTACCGACTGGCTGCTTGGACAGGGAACGCATTCTGCGGCGGCATGGGCCGATGTTGCGGTCATCAATCCGTGGACGCTGTATCTGACCTATGGGGACAAGGAGATCCTGGAGCAGCAGTTTGAGAGCATGAAGAAGTGGATTGACTTCATGCAGGAGCATGCGGTTGACGATATCTGGAACTATAAGCTCCAGTTCGGCGACTGGGTTGCGCTGGACGCGGAAGAGGGAAGCTTCTTCGGAGCGACGCCCAACGACCTGACCTGTACGGCATACTACGCGTATTCGACCGGTCTGTTTGTTAAGACTTGCCGTGTGCTTGGGAAAACAGAGCTGGCAGAGAAGTATCAGGCATTGTATGACCGGATTGTGAAAAAGTTCCAGAAGACATTCCTGGACGAAAATGGCGTGATGAAGGTTCAGACGCAGACGGCGCATATCGTGGCGCTGTACTTCGGACTGCTTCCGGAATCCGGCGTGAAGGGAACGGTAGAGGGATTAAAGCGCCTGCTGGCAAAGGAAAACGGCCATCTGGTAACCGGCTTTGTCGGAACGCCGTATTTCTGTCATGCGCTGAGCCAGAACGGCTGTGTAAAGGAAGCGTATGATCTGCTGCTGAAGGAGGACTTCCCGTCCTGGCTGTATCAGGTTAAGGCGGGAGCGACAACCGTGTGGGAGCACTGGGACGGCATGAAGCCGGACGGCAGCATGTGGAGCGCGGATATGAACTCCTTCAACCATTACGCGTACGGCGCAATCGGCGAGTGGCTGTACCGCGTCATTGCCGGCCTGGAAATCGACGAGGCTGCGCCTGGCTACCGCCACGCAATTCTTGCGCCGAAGACAGGCGGCGGCCTGATCTGGGCAAAGGGCAGCTATGACAGTGTATACGGAACCGTATCCACACACTGGGAAGAGAAGGACGGCCTTGTAACTCTGACCGTTCACGTACCGGTCAATACAATCGCGTCCCTGATTCTTGAGCAGGGTGCAGCGGACGCAAAGAGCGGCGCGGCTAACGCAAAGAAACTTGCGTTTACTGCGGGAAAAGACGGTCTGCTGCAGACTGAGCTTGGCTCCGGAACATGGACAGTAACATACAGAAAATAACAGAATAAAAAATGGTGGAATAAAAGCATGCCGCTGGCATGCGGAAACAAAGACTGCCGCGCAGGAATCAGAAATGAGTGCCTGCGCGGCAGTTTTTCGCTTTACGGTATATTTTGAGATTCATAAAAAACTCCTTTTGGTAAATGGCATATAATTGTTACAGTTCACAGCAGGAATTTCCTAAGCTGAATATTGAACACATCTGACAAAAAATCTTCTCGTAAAATCAAGCACAAAAAGATTCCGA
>CAJMMH010000145.1 GCA_905214365.1 uncultured bacterium | reverse complement strand
ATCCTTCATGCGACAGGATGAAGCGGAAAGCCTCTTCCTTGGGCAACCCGCATACCCATCCGGCTCCGCCGAACGCAAATAATTCTTTCCGAGAGTACATTTTATCAAAGGAGGTTGTTTTTTATGTATATTCCATCATTATTCCGCAATGATATTCCAGATGAGCTGATTACGGTTTCCATCCACACTACCCGAACGGATGATTCCTGTTTTGCCATGATGAAAGCTGATATAAAGGATACCGGCGACGGTTACCAAATTGAGCTGGATCTTCCCGGTTTTTCAAGGGAAGAACTGAGTGCGCAGCTAAAAAACGGTTATCTGACCATCAGTGCGTCGCATACGCTGAATACGGAAGAAACGCCCAAAATCTCTGGCAATGAGCACTATCTGTGCCGGGAACGCTACAGCGGCTCCTATGTCAGAAGCTTTTATGTCGGAGATACACTGCAGCAGTCTGAAATCCGGGCGCGTTTTGAAAACGGTGTTTTAATCCTCACCTATCCGAAAAAACACGCGCCGCAGATTGAGGATCACAGAATTTCGATTGAGGGCTGATCACAGATTAACGGCCCCGTCTTCCGGAGGATTTCGATCCGGATCGTCCGGCTTTCGGAGTCCCCTTCGGAAACTGACGGTTTGAACGCACCTGCTCAGCGTGCCTGGATTCAAGCCTTAAACCACGGCTGGCTTCCGCCCCGCGGCCAGCTTTTGATGTACGGCCAGATTTTAACTCCTGATTCGATTTGAAACCATGATTGGATGACTTCTGGTTATGAGCCGAATGCGCCTGATTTCGGTTCCATCCTCCATCCGGGCGAAGCAGACATTCCGGACCATTTCCGATCAGATCAGTACGTCCGGCTTTTCTTAATGCTTCCTCGACCAGATCCCGCAGCTTCGGATCCCGGTACTGAATCAGTGCACGCTGCATTGCTTTTTCATGTGGGTCATGCGGAACATAAACGGGCTTCATCGTGCGCGGATCAACGCCAGTATAATACATACAGGTTGAAATTGTGGACGGCGTTGGATAAAAATCCTGCACCTGTTCCGGCATATAGCCCAATCCGCGCAGATATTCCGCCAGCTCCACCGCTTCCTTCATCGTTGAACCCGGATGTGATGACATCAAATATGGAACCAGGTACTGATTCAGGCCAAGACGTTTATTGGTCTTTTCATATTCCTTTACAAAACGGCGATACACACTGTTTTCCGGCTTTCCCATCATATGAAGGACGGATTCCGATACATGCTCCGGCGCAACGCGAAGCTGTCCGCTGACATGATACCGGCACAGCTCCTCCAGGAACTCCGGATTCTTATCCGCAAGAACATAATCAAACCGGATACCGGAACGGATAAATACTTTTTTTACGCCAGGCAGCGCCCGAAGCTTGCGAAGCAATTCCAGATAGTCCGTATGATCTGCCTTCAGGTTTTTGCACGGCTGCGGGAACAGACACTGCTTATTGGTGCATACGCCGTGTTTCAGCTGCTTATCACAGGCCGGAAAGCGGAAATTCGCAGTTGGTCCTCCAACATCATGAATATAGCCTTTGAACTCTGGATCCTGAGTCATAAGCTTTGCTTCCCGTAAAATCGACTCATGGCTTCTCGCCTGAATGATACGTCCCTGATGGAAGGTCAACGCGCAGAAGCTGCAGCCGCCGAAACAGCCGCGGTTGCTGGTCAGACTGAACTTGATCTCGGAAATTGCCGGAACTCCACCGTCTTTTTCATAAGACGGATGATACGTCCGCTCATACGGGAGGTCATATACATCATCCATTTCCTGCGTGGTCAGCGGCCATGCGGGCGGATTTTGTACAACATATAGCTTTGCTCCATATGGCTCTGCGAGCTGCTTTGCGGAAAATGGATCGGTGTTGCAATACTGCGTATAAAAGCTTCTCGCATACTGCAGACGATCCGCTACCAGCTCATCATACGATGGAAGCACCAGTGCATCCGGAACCCGTTCAAGCGAACGGACTTTAAATACTGTTCCGCGGATAAACGTCAGCTCTTCCACCGGAAGTCCGGAATCCAGCGCCTGCGCAATTTCAACAATCGAATGCTCCCCCATACCATATGAGATCAAATCTGCCTGCGATTCGACCAGAATGGATCGCTTCAGCTTATCCGACCAGTAATCATAATGAGCCAGACGGCGCAGCGACGCCTCAATTCCTCCAATAATCAGCGGCGTATGCGGAAAACTTCTGCGAATATAGTTGCAATATACGATCGTTGCATAATCCGGCCGTTTTCCCATCACTCCGCCCGGCGTAAACGCGTCGGTTTTTCTTCTCTTTTTTGACACGGAATAGTGATTTACCATAGAATCCATGTTTCCGCCAGACACTAAAAAGCCAAGCCGCGGAGTTCCAAACTGCCGGATCTGACTGTCATCCTTCCAGTCTGGCTGTGCCAGAATCGCAACTCGGTATCCGTTTGCTTCCAGAATACGGCTGATAATTGCCGGGCCAAACGACGGATGATCCACATAAGCGTCGCCGATTACATAGACAAAATCCGCCTGATCCCAGCCTCGCGCCTCCATATCCTTTCGGTCGATCGGTAAAAAACTCATACTCTTCTCCTCTTTGCTGCCCGAATCACATGCTTTGCCAATACCGATGTTGTTACGGTTCCGACGCCGCCCGGAACCGGCGTTGTCATTGCGGCGATACCGTCCAGTGATTCTGTATCTACATCTCCGCAGAGCTTCCCTTCCTCATCCACATTAATACCAACATCAATCACAATGGAATCCTTTGCTGCGCAGCTTCCATTCAGAAGCTTTGCCTTTCCAACCGCCGCAATCAGAATCTCACCTTCTCTGCAGACAGCCGGAAGATCCTTTGTGCGGGAATGGCAGACCGTTACCGTACAGTTTTCCTTTAAAAGGAGCATGGCCAACGGTTTTCCGACAACCAGGCTTCTCCCGGCAATCACCGCTCGTTTCCCGGCTAACGGAACTCCGGTATAGCGAAGCAACTCAATCACAGCTTCCGGCGTACACGGCGCAAATCCTTCCGGATCACCCATAAAAACCTTTGCCATATTGATCGGACTGATCCCGTCTACATCCTTCTGTGGATCGATCATCCGTGTTGCTGCCTCTTCATCTATCTGCTTCGGAAGCGGCCGAAGCAGCAAAATCCCGTCTACTTCCGGATCTTGATTAATCTGCGCAAACGCCTTCTGAAACTCATCATTTCCAGTCGATGCATCAAAAACATATCCTCTGGTTTCAATGCCAAGCCCGCTCATGCGCTTTTTTGCTCCACGCTCGTACGCCAGGTCATCCGGACGCTCTCCGACACGGACAATCGCCAGAACCGGCGGACAGTCCATTGCTTCTGCCTCTGCTTTCAGGCCTTCCTTCATTGCATTTACGACTGCCATTCCTTTCAATAATTCCATATGCTCTTCCTTTCTGTTCATCTGCCCTTCCAATTGCATTCCGCCGCGCCAAAATGCGTTTAAGCGGATATTCTCAATCCGCTTCGCTACTTGCTCATAACCAAATAACTGCTTCGCAGTTTATCAGGAGGGGCTTGTACCCCTCCTGATACAAGCAAGTCCCACCCACTGCTTATTGCTCTTCGCAATTGAAGCAGGGGACTTCCTTGATTTGTTAAAAATGCTTCTTGATCGATACCACAAAATATTTATTTGTCTTCACAATCCGGCAGCAGACGGTTCATTACCAATGTATACAGCCGGTCGCCTGTGCTTCTCGCCTGATCCTGCAGCGCCCTGGTTTCCTGATTCAGCGCATCCGCGTATGGTCTGTTTTTCATCAGTTTTGTATTCACATATACATTCAGCGCAGCGCCTTCTGCCGCTGCTTTTAAAAATGCCACGCCAACGCCCGCGTCGCTGACTGCAAGTACAGATCCCTTTTCTGCCAGCTCTCCAAGAACGGAAAAGCCGCCGCATACGGTTTTTAATATCTGCAGCGGAACCGCCGCTGCTTCTGCCAGCGCAGTTTCCATAACCGCTTCTTTTTCTGCTTTTTCTTCCGGCGTTTTCCTCGGCATCCCGTACGCCTTCGCCAACGGCGCAAATGCCTTCGCATCCTCTTTTATCAACTGCACCAGACACTCCTGCCTAGCTCTTGCCTCTTCCTGGAGCCTGCGGATATCCGCTTCATATGCTGCATACCTTTTTTTTCCGATTGTAAGACTCGCCACCATTCCACCGAGCGCCATCCCTGCCGCTCCCGTCAGTGCTGACGCTCCGCCTCCTCCAGGTATTGGCTGCTTTGAAGAAAGTTCCTGTAAATAGTTCTCAATTGTCATTTGTTCCATTGTTGTCTCCCTTTACAGTTTTCATTTCTATTGCGGAAAAAGCGGCCTCCTGTGCTGCTCTGCCGCAATGCAATTTTACATTGCAAAAATTTTTATGTTACAGAGAAAGCCTGCTGCACACTTCCCCGGCAGCAGGCTCTTCCATAAGAGAATGTTTTATTTTACAATCAGGTTGATAATCTTTCCCTTGACATAAATCTCTTTCACAATCTGCTTTCCTTCAATCGCTCTGGCAACCGGAGCAACCTCTTTTGCCTTTGCAATTGCGGATGCCTGTTCCTCGTCTGCAGCCACACGGACTGTTCCTTTTACCTTTCCGTTGACCTGAACGCCGATCTCAATGGTATCCTCTTTTGTCAGCGCTTCCTCAAACGTTGGCCACGGCTCATACGCGATTGTGTTGTCATGACCAAGAATAGACCACAACTCCTCACCGACATGCGGGCAAACGCAGGAGAACATCTTAATAAAGCCTTCCGCGTACTCCTTCGGGCAGCTCTCTGTCTTGTAGATCTGATTAATGAAAATCATCATCTGGCTGATTGCCGTATTAAACGCAAGCGCTTCAAAATCAGTCGTTACCTTCTTTACCGTCTGATGATATACGCGGGTCAGCTCTTCCTTCTTCGCATCAGAAATATTCTCCGGCGTTGTAAAGAACTTCCATACACGGGTAATGAAACGCTTCGCACCCTCTACGCCCTGGTCGCTCCACGGCTTGGAAGCCTCCAACGGTCCCATGAACATTTCGTACAGTCTCAGCGTATCTGCGCCGTAATCACGGACAATATCGCTCGGATTTACTACATACTTCGGGAAACGCTTTCCCATCTTGATTCCGTTCGCGCCAAGAATCATACCCTGATGAACCAGCTTCTTAAACGGCTCATCAACTGGGCTGAGTCCCTTGTCATACAGATAATGATTCCAGATTCTGGAATACATCAGATGGCCGACTGCATGCTCCGGTCCTCCGATATACAGATCAACCGGCATCCAGTGCTTCAGAAGTTCCTGATTTGCGAACTCCTTCTCATTATTCGGATCGATATAACGGAGATAATACCAGCTGGATCCTGCACTTCCCGGCATGGTTGAAGTCTCTCTCTTTCCGACAATTCCATTGTGATTATACTGCTTCCATTCAACGGCATTTTCCAATGGAGCCTGTCCATTCTTACCCTTATAATCCTCCAGCTCCGGAAGAATCAACGGCAGCTCGTCATCCGGAAGCGGATAAATCTCTCCGTTTTCCTTGTAAACAACCGGAACAGGCTCGCCCCAGTATCTCTGTCTTGCGAAAATCCACTCGCGGAAATGATAATTTACCTTTCTGCGGGCAATTCCCATGCCAACCAGCTTATCGGTGATCGCCTTCTTAGCCTCTTCTACCGTCAGACCGGTGAACTCTTCGGAATTCATCAGGCGGCAGCCCTTTCCAAGGTACTCGCCCTTTTCAAACGCCTTCTCGCTGACATCCGCACCCTCAATTACCTGGATCATCGGGATCTTGTGGACAACCGCGTACTCAAAGTCTCTTTGGTCGTGGGACGGTACTGCCATAACCGCTCCGGTTCCATAGCTTGCAAGTACGAAATCGCCGATAAATACCGGAACCTCTTTTCCGTTTACCGGATTAACCGCGTAAATTCCCTTCAGAATACACCCCGACTTTGTCTTATTCAGTTCGGTACGGTCCATATCGTTCTTCTTCAGGGTTTCTTCAATATAAGCCTTTACCTCGTCCGGATTCTCAATCCGCGGCATCAGATCCTGAACCAACTTTCCGTCCGGTGCAAGAACCATAAAAGTAATTCCGTAAATGGTTTCGATACAGGTCGTGTAGATTGAAAAGCTTCCGCCGCCGACGATCTGGAAATCAACCTCGACACCCTCAGACTTACCGATCCAGTGTCTTTGCATATCCTTCGTAGACTCCGGCCAGTCGATCTCATCCAGACCCTTTAACAGAGCCTCAGCAAACGCCGGCTGGTCAATCACCCACTGCTTCATATTCTTGCGGACAACCGGATAACCGCCGCGCTCAGACTTTCCATCAATGACCTCATCATTTGAAAGAACGGTTCCAAGCTCTTCGCACCAGTTGACCGGCATATCAATCAGCTTTGCGTATCCGTCCAAATACAGCTGCTTGAAGATCCACTGCGTCCACTTGTAAAATTTCGGATCACTGGTTGCCAGAGTCTTCGTCCAGTCATAGTCAAAGCCAAGCTCCTTCAGCTGCGCGGTAAAGGTCTTAATATTAGCCTCAGTAAATCCGTTCGGATGATGGCCGGTCGTTACCGCATACTGCTCCGCCGGAAGGCCGAAGGAATCATACCCCATCGGATGAAGGACATTGTATCCCTGCATTCTCTTCATACGGGACATAATATCGGTTGCCGTATATCCCTCCGGATGACCGGCATGCAGGCCGACACCTGACGGGTACGGAAACATATCAAGCACATAATACTTTGGTTTGCTGAAATCCCAGACATCCGTATAGAAAGTCTGATGCTCTTCCCAGTACTTCTGCCATTTCTTTTCAATTGCATTTGCATCATATAACATAGGCTTTTCACTCCATTATCTGTACATTGACCGCATGTCCGAGCAACCGCCAAGAGCCCCCTGGACAATTCCAAAACGTGCAGCTTCTCTGCCTGCTGCACATCCGGTCTATCTTTTATATCCTAAATAGAATCATAACGTTTGTCAAGTAATTTCCTTGAAAATGTCTCCTTACAGAACTTTCCGTTCAGAAAATTCCTTCCGTGGGCTGCAGCGTCCTCTTCAT
>CAJMMH010000144.1 GCA_905214365.1 uncultured bacterium | reverse complement strand
GATATTCGCAGTTTATCAGGAGGGGCTTGTCCCCCTCCTGATACAAGCAAGTCCCCACCCACTGCTTATTGCTCTTCGCAATTGAAGCAGGGGACTTCCTTGATTTGTTAATGATGATGTTCGAACGGTTTTCCATCCGGACCCTGCGGCTGGAACGCAACGCCTGGTCCTTTCGGTTCATGTTCGTCATGCGGCGCGTGGTCACCGCTGTAAAATTCGCGTCCGATGACGCCGCGCTGATTGCGGGCCTCTTCGACTGCAATGGAGAGCATGCGGTTGACCTGGCGCGGATGGCGGATGTTTTTGAGAACAATGCTTCTCTGGGTATCGGCCTGGAGTGCAAGTGTGATTGTTCCAGTGCCGAAAATCTTCTGACCGAGCGTACGGGTCAGGCAGAGATCAACGATACGGTAAAGCAGGGTCTCATCGTAGTGCGTACTGAGCAGGCCGGTCTGAACATACAGACGGTCCTCGGTCAGCGTATAAACGGTAAAACTGAACGGAAACCAGGCGCGATGGCGGCGGTCTCTCCACTTAACAACTTCTTCAGGAATCTGTTTTTTACTCATAGCGATTATTACCTCCGGTTGATTCCAATCGTATTCTGAATGACGGAAAATTGCGCAGACTGCGGCACGGCAGTTGGCGGTGATCAGGTCAGATGAGCATGGTGAACAATAACAAGTATAGCACGTTTTCCGGCAAAAGTCCATGTATTGCATTTTTTCAGGCTTCATGTTATGATAGCAAAAGTTCACGGCAGGAATTTTCTGAACTGAAAATTCTGTCGCTGTCTGAGCAAAATCAGCTGCGGTTTGTGCGAAGTGTGAACAGGAATAGAACAAAAGCCCTCATAATAAAAGAATGTGCTCTCGGAATCTCGTTTACCTGAATTGGCGAGAGTACATAAGAAAACGAGGGATAAAGGGGTACGGAAATGAGTCAGATTATTCGGATCCGGGAGTTGGTTCATAAGTATGAACGCTATGGAGAGGATGGCAGAGTAGCCGGAGAAAATACGGCGATTGACGGCGTAACAGCCGGGATTGAAGCGGGAAGCTTTGTCGCGGTGCTCGGACACAATGGTTCCGGCAAGTCAACGCTTGCAAGGCATCTGGATTCCCTTTTGCTTCCGACAGAAGGAACCGTGTATATTGAGTCTTATGATACAAAGGATGAGTCCCATCTGTGGGATGTCAGGCAGACGGCCGGGATGGTGTTTCAGAATCCAGACAACCAGATTATTGCGAATGTCGTGGAAGAGGATGTGGCGTTTGGCCCGGAAAATCTCGGTGTGCCGACGAAGGAGATCTGGCGGCGGGTCGAGGAAAGTCTGAGTAAAACCGGAATGGCGGCATATCGTCACCGTTCGCCGAACCGCCTGTCCGGCGGACAGAAGCAGCGTGTGGCGATTGCGGGTGTGATGGCAATGAAACCAAAGGTTATTGTGCTGGACGAGCCGACGGCGATGCTTGATCCGATGGGAAGAAAAGAGGTTATCCGCACCATTCACGATCTAAACCGGCAGGAGCATATCACGGTGGTTCTGATTACCCATTATATGGAAGAGGTTGTGGACGCCGACCGCGTGATGGTCATGGATGAGGGAAAGCTTGTACTGGATGGGACACCCAGGGAAGTCTTTTCCCATGTGGATGAGCTGAAGCGTTACCGGTTGGACGTGCCGCAGGTAACGGAGCTTGCCTGGGAGCTGAAAAAGGAGGGCGTTCCGCTTCCGGATGGAATTCTGACGATTGATGAGTTTGCGGATGCGCTGTGCGCGGCTGCGGATAAGATCGGATGATTGGTATATAGCAGTAAAAGAAACTGCGAAGGAAAAGCCGGGACTGCAGCAGCGGAAGCGGTCAGGAAGAGGAAGCCATATTGCGGTAAAATACCGGCAGCGCGGGCAGCAGGAAACAGAACGTGATAAGGTAAGAAGGAACAGCAGGAGAAGAGAATGGCACTTGTATTAGATCACGTAACATATGTATATGATCCGGATGTACCGGAACCGGTAAAGGCGCTTTCTGATGTCTGCCTGACAATTCCGGAAAATCAGTTTATCGGAATTATCGGTCATACCGGTTCCGGCAAGTCAACACTGATTCAGCACATGAATGGCCTGATTAGGCCGACGTCTGGGACGGTTTCGCTTGACGGGAAGGATATCTGGGAAAAGGGATATCCGCTGCGGACGCTTCGCAGTCGGGTTGGTCTGGTATTTCAGTATCCGGAGCATCAGCTGTTTGAAGAGACGGTGTTTCAGGATGTCTGCTTCGGACCGAAGAACCAGGGACTGTCAGAGGATGAGATTAAGGCGCGGGCAAGAGAAGCATTGACTATGGTTGGCCTGGATGAAAGCTATGATTCCCGTTCGCCGTTTGAACTGTCCGGCGGGCAGAAGCGGCGCGTGGCAATTGCGGGGGTACTGGCGATGAATCCGTCGTACCTGATTCTGGATGAACCGACGGCGGGGCTTGATCCGAAGGGCAGAGATGAGATTCTTGATCAGGTGGCTCTGCTTCAGCGGGAGCGGAAGATCACTGTGGTGTTGGTATCGCACAGCATGGAGGACGTGGCGCGGTATGCGGGCCGTCTGATTGTTGTTGACAACGGGGAAATCCGTTACGACGATGAGCCGCGGCGTGTGTTCCATTATAAAAAGGAACTGAAGCAGCTGGGACTTGCCGCTCCGCAGGTGTCGTATCTGGCGGATGAGCTGATCCGCAGAGGATTTCAGGTCCCGGAGGACTTGATGACGGTTGCAGAGGCAAAAGAGGCGATTTTGCAGGCGCTTGCGCGGAGAAAGGCAGGAAAATGCCATGATTAAGGACATTACCATTGGACAGTATTACGCGTCAGATTCGATTTTGCATCGTCTGGATCCGCGCGTGAAGCTGTTAGGTACGCTGTTGTTTCTGGTTGGTCTGTTTCTTGGAACGGGGCCGGTCTGCTATCTGTTTGCCGCGGTTGTGCTGGCGGCAGTGATCCGGATGAGCAAAGTTCCGTTCCGGTTTATGGTGCGGGGTCTGAAAAGCATTCTGATCATTATGCTGATCAGCGTATCGTTCAATCTGTTTTTTACAGAGGGAGAGCCGATTTTGGATCTTCCGGTTCTGAAGCTGATTACCAGAGAGGGACTTTTTCAGGCGCTGTATATGGCGGCGCGTCTGATTATGCTCATTCTCGGATCAACGATTATGACGCTGACAACGACGCCGAACGCGCTGACTGATGGGCTGGAAAAGGGACTTGGCTTTCTGAAAAAGGCACATGTTCCGGTTCATGAGATTGCGATGATTATGTCGATTGCGCTTCGCTTTATTCCTATATTAATGGAAGAAACAGACAAGATTATGAAGGCACAGATGGCGAGAGGGGCAGACTTTGAGAGCGGCGGCCTGATCCGCAGGGCAAAAGCGATGGTTCCTCTGCTGATTCCGCTGTTTATTTCTGCGTTCCGCCGGGCGTCGGATCTGGCGCTTGCGATGGAGGCACGCTGTTACCATGGAGATAGCTGCCGGACAAAGATGAAGCCGCTTCAGTATGAGCGGCGGGATTATCTGGCGTATCTGCTTCTGGGCGGATATCTGGTGATTATGATTGCGCTTCGTATGCTCTGGAAAGGATGGACGACTGCTTGAAACGGGTAAAAATGGTGGTTGCCTACGATGGCACCAGGTATTGCGGCTGGCAGACCCAGCCAAACGGAGTGACAATCGAAGAGATGCTGAACCGGGAGCTTTCCCGCCTGCTGAAAGAGGAGGTCCAGGTGATCGGCGCGAGCCGCACGGATTCCGGCGTTCACGCGTGGGGAAACATTGCGGTGTTTGACACGTCGGCAAGGATGCCGGCAGATAAAATCTGCATTGCGCTGAATCAGCGGCTGCCGGAGGATATTGTGATTCAGGAATCCATGGAGGTTGCGCCGGACTGGCATCCGCGCAAATGCAACAGCCGGAAAATATATGAATACCGGATTCTGAACCGGAGGGTTCCGTTTCCGGCAGAACGCCTCAATTCGTATTTTTATTATTATCATCTGGATCTGGAGGCGATGCGTCAGGCAGCCGGGTATCTGGTCGGCGAGCATGACTTCAAAAGCTTTTGCTCGATCCGTACGCAGGCCGAGGATACCGTGCGGCGGATTTACAGTCTGGATCTGACAAAAACAGGAGATCTGATTGCGATTCGGATTTGCGGAAACGGATTCCTTTACAACATGGTCCGGATTATTGTAGGGACACTGATCAAGGTCGGCTGCGGATTCTGGAAGCCGGAGCAGGTTCTGGAAGCGCTGGAAGCGAGAGACCGCAGCAAAGCAGGACCAAAAGCGCCTGCGCAGGGACTGACCCTTGTTTCAATTGAGGAAGAGCTGATGCTTCCGGCGGTAACGGATGAGGACAACACGCACTGGTCTTACCGGCTGTTTCAGAGGGAGGTACCGGAAGGAGGTCCGGCATGGATTGAGATCCGGGCCTGCGAGGAGCGGGATTTTGACCGTACGCTGCTGCGCCTGACCAAGCAGGCGTCCAGAAACGGCGCGTCCCAGGTTTATGTTTGTGACCGGACCGGACATCTGAAGGAAGGCTATCAGATCGGATATTTTGTTTTTGGAAGCGGTGAAGAGCATCCGGAATCGCCGGAGGGCGAAGCAATCTGGTATCCGACAAGAGACGAGAAGCGCTATTCGCAGGAAGCAGATGCGGAGGAAGAATAAGAAAATGATTGCGGCTCCGGCAGCGAACAGGCTGTCCGGGGCCTGCTATCGTTGTGCCTGCCGGGCGAAAAGCCTTTGCCGCGGTTACAGACCCGAAGGAAAGGGAATAAAGGAATGCCAGACAGAAAGGACATTAAGATGCAGATACAGACAATGCAGCAGCTGAAGGATCAGCTGAGACAGATTAATCATAAGCCGTACGGGCTGTATAAGCAGCTGGCAGGAGGCTATGATTTCCGAACATTTACGCTGTGGATTGATCATGTGCAGGGAGATCCGTTTGCGGCACCATCGAGGGTGCGTGTGGAGATTCCGACGAAGGGACACGGCTTTTGTGGAACGCTCTGGGACAGCAGAGAGAAGAAGATTGCGTTTGAGGATTTGATTCTGCGTCGGTTTTCGGCTGTGCTGAGGGAAAAGGAAGAGCGGCGGATGGGCTCCGGGAAAAGCGGAAATCTGACAACCTGCAGGACCGGGCAGGAGATGATCGAGCGGATTGCGGTCACAATTTCGTCTCATTCACTCGAAGGGCGGTTTGAGGTCGGTTTTCCGGCAAGAGGAAGAAGCATTCTTTCTGATGAGCTGGCCGTGATTGTATTTGAAATCATTCCGGCGGTTGTTGAGCAGACATTTTTTGCATCCGCATGGAAACCAGCTCAGCTGCAGCGGCGCATGGAGCTGGCAGTGAATCAGCAGGAGATCCGCAGACAGCTGGCAGAGCGGCATCTGACGGCGTTTGTTGCCAACGGGGCAATCCTGCCGAGAGAAAGCGGCGTAAGTGACCGGCCGATGAAGAGTGCGGTTCCGTTTGCATCGCCGGAGTCCCTGGAGATTACAATGGAGCTTCCGTACGGCGGCCCGGTAAAGGGAATGGGAATCCCGGAGGGAGTGACTGTGATTGCCGGAGGCGGTTATCATGGAAAGTCCACATTGCTGCGGGCTCTGGAAGCGGGCGTTTATTCACATATTGAGGGGGATGGAAGAGAGTATGTCCTGACAAGAGCGGATGCGGTAAAGCTGCGAGCGGAGGATGGACGGAGCGTCCGCGACTGTGATATTTCCGCGTTTATCCGGCATCTGCCGAACGGTCAGGATACCGTTCATTTTCAGACGGACAACGCGTCGGGAAGCACCTCGCAGGCCGCAAATGTGACAGAAGCAATCGAGGCGGGGAGCCGGCTTTTTCTGATTGATGAGGATACAACAGCTACCAACTTTATGATCCGCGATCAGCTGATGGCACAGTTAGTGGCGGACGATGAAGAGCCGATCACGCCGTTCATCCGGAAGGTTCGCAGTCTTTACGAGGACCGCGGCATTTCTACCATTATCGTTGCCGGAAGCTGCGGCGATTATCTGGCGGAGGCGGATGTGGTACTGCGGATGGACTGCTACCGGGTAAAGGACGTAACTGCGCAGGCAAAGCTTTTGACTGAGAAAAATCAGTGCCGGATTAGCAGAGAGACCTTTCCGCAGATGATGTTTTCCGCAGGCTGGAAGGCGTCGGTTTTGCCTGACAAGTACGGTGATTACCGCATCAAGGTCAGCGGAACGGATGGAATTACGATCAACCGGGAAACGATTGATGTCCGTTATCTGGAGCAGATCGCGGACAGCGGACAGTGCATTGCGCTCGGATTGATGATCCGGGAGCTGCTGCTAAATCCGCAGTACCGTAAGCTGACAAAGCAGCAGGCAGTTCACGCAGTCTTTGAAAAAGCAGAAAAGGGAGGCCTGCAGGCGATTACGCCGAAGGGCTATTCCTGCGGGCATCCGGTTATGCCGCGCCTGCAGGAGCTGTTTGCGTGTCTGAACCGCCTGCGCGGATAAAGGATGCACGGAAACATACAGGTCTTGTGCGCGGAGCAGCGCAGCGTGAACAGCAGCGGGTCGGGACGCGAAAAAAGAAAAAAAGTGAAAAAAGTAATTGACACGCATGGCATCGTGTAATATAATACTAATGCTGTGTTTCGGCATAGTGTTCTTCGTATGTAAATAGTCTGGAGGAACCACAGCCCCGGTGAGGACAGACGTTACCATTACAATGGAACAAATTGATGTGTATGTTGTATGATATATGATTTAGGAGGAATTCCAATGAAGACTTACATGGCAAATCCTGCAAAGATTGAAAAGAAATGGTACGTTGTGGATGCGGCAGGACAGACGTTAGGACGTTTAACCTCAGAGGTAGCAAAGGTTTTAAGAGGAAAGAATAAGCCGGAGTTTACCCCTCATGTTGATACAGGTGATTATGTAATCGTGATCAATGCTGAGAAGATTGCTGTAACAGGCAAGAAGCTGGATCAGAAGCTGTACTATACACACTCTGATTATGTTGGTGGTTTTAAGTCTGCAACTCTGAGAGAGATGCTGGACAAGAAGCCGGAGAAGGTGATTGAGCTTGCAGTTGCCGGTATGCTTCCGAAGGGACCGCTTGGCAGAGCAATGATCGACAAGCTTCATGTATAT
>CAJMMH010000143.1 GCA_905214365.1 uncultured bacterium | reverse complement strand
TTACCTTACAGCGCCGCGGCTTTTTCACCCGAAGCATTTCCGGCTTCCAGGTTCCTCTTGTGAAGTAAACAATGAACAGGACAAATAACAGCAGGTTATGCGCGATCATGCAGACCCACGCGGAAATCAGCCCCATGCCGAGCAGCTGAGTGCAGATAAAGGTTCCCGCAATCCGCGCGCACCACATACCGATTACGTTGAAAATAAATGGAGCCACGGTTTTTCCAACGCCCTGCAGGATTCCTTCCAATACAATTGGCACACCGTAAAATGGTTCAGATGCCGCAACCATGCGCAGCACAGTGGTTCCCAGAGAAATTACCTGGTCATCCTTTGTAAACAGTGTCATCAACTGCGGCGCAAAGATAAACAGCAGACCGCCGGAGACTGCCATCAGGCCGATTTCCAACGGAAGAATCGCGCGCTCCAGTCCGTGCAGCCGATCCGCGTCCTTTGCTCCCAGCGCGTTGCCTGCCAGCGTTGCCGCCGCTGTCTGCATGCCCCAGCCCGGAATATAAAACGCGGATTCTACCGTATTTGCAATCGTGTGCGCCGCTGCGGAAACCTCTCCCAGCGAGTTAATCATCGAGGCAAAAAAGACATAGCCGAGCGATGTTGCAAAACGCTGCAGCATATTCGGAAACGCAACCCGAAGACAGGGCTTCAGCACCTGCATATTCGGCTTCAGCTTCTGCCCGCGCGGAGAAATATCTTTATGCTTCCAGAGACAATAGGTAATTGCAATTCCGCCGCAGGTATAAGAAATCGCGCTCGCAAGCGCCGCGCCCTCGACACCGAGACCTGCGCCCCACATCGGCAGCGATACCGAACCAAGCTGCATCGTTCGGGACGGGTAAATCAGGAGAAAATTCAGAACCGTATTAATCAGATTCATCGCAAGGCCAACCCACATCGGCGTTTTGGTATCGCCGACCGCGCGCAGCACAGTTCCAAAAATAATGTTCGCAGCCCGGAACAGCATCGGCAGATACAGAATCAGGAAATACCTTGACGCCATACCCCGGATTGACTCTTCTACCTGCATCCATGCCGGAACCTGTCCGCTGATTGCCGTCATTAACACAGTAAAAAAGATTCCCACAATCAATACGGCTGTCACCGCCTGTCCGGATGCTTTTCTTGCGCGTTCCGTATTTCCTGCTCCCATTGACTGGGAAATGTACGCCAGAAAACCAACTCCAATCGCCGATATGGTACTTCCTACCAGCCAGTTTACGGTGCTGGTCGCGCCGACTGCAGCCGTTGCCTGTGTGCCAAGCGATCCGACCATCGCCGTATCAATATACTGTACGGCGGTCTGAAGCAGCTGTTCCAGCATCGTTGGCCATGCCAGCGCAAAAATCACTGGCAGCATACGGGCAGATTCTGTTTTCTGCCGTTCCTGTTTTGACTGTTCCATTCGTTTGTAATTCCTCTCGTTTCTCTTCATTTGCAATCTGGACAGCCGCCCCATTTACTCATATAGTTCCGCCTGTCCGATATCCATGCCCTTACTCATGCATGCACAAATAGACGCCTATTGCCTCCATTTCTTCCGTTGGCTCGACAATCAGTTTGCTTCCTTCGGTCCGCGCCTTGATTTCAGTTCCGGCATACACTGCTTTGATCCGGGTCGGGCAGCCTTCCGGAAGCTCAATTTCAATCTGCTTCGGCACTTCCCCATGGAAGATATGCACCGTAACATACGCTTCCTTCGGAGCCGGATCCTTGAGGATATCCTTCTGACTCCGGCTTGTACGCACAACCGCCTGCCAACCGGTCAGATGGCGGTCGCTTGCACCCTTCCTGCTGTAAATATAAGAATAGCCATGCTTGATGACTGGCGCAATCCTGCGGTAAAATGCCATTGCGTCCTCAATCACCCGCCACTGTTCCTGCGACAGTTCCGTGACATCGCCGGAGAAACACATCCGGCCAAGGAACGTATTGGTCAGCGTATAGGCAATCCGCTTCAGCGAATCAGTCCTGCGGATAACCGCCCAGATCTGACTCTGCCGCGGCAGAATGCAGCGATGCAGCGCCGCCGCGATAACCGGGATCTCCTCGCATTCATGCGCGTCGGAAAACGAAGCCATGCTGCACAGGCTCATCATCAGCGGCTCCAGCTTGTGCCCGCCAGACGCGCAGTTTTCCAGAATGATACCCGGCACCTCACGCTTTACCTTACGGACAAACTCCACGGAAGCCTCTCTGTCCTGGCGCAGTCCTTCTCCCAGAGACTCCGCGCCGTCGCAGCCAAGACCGATGGTGTCGTTATAGTCCATCTTCATGTACTCGAATCCATACTTCTTAAGCTGTCCGATCACGCGGTCTGTCAGATACGCAATCGTTTCCGGCTTCCTCATGTCAAAAAACCTGCGGTCCACCGTTGTCAGCACATTTCCATCCCGGTGAAGCAGCAGTTCTCCGTTCTGATAAATATGCGCGAATTTTCCCACGTTGTCGATTTCAAACCAGATACCTGGCTTCATACCTGCCTTCCGGATATCCTCGCTGACCGCCCCCAAACCATCCGGAAACAGCTTGTCAGACGGAACATAATCGCCCATGCTGCGGCTCCAGTGCTTTCCTTCCTCCACAAACCAGCCGCAATCAATCACGAAGTATTCCAGCCCTTTTCCTTTTACCGCATTCAAAATCCCGGCAATATTTTCATGGGACGGATATCCCCAGGTGGTGCAGTACTCATTGAAGAGAATCGGCAGATGCTGCTCGCTCTCCGGTTCCTGATCCGCATACTGCTCCGCGTACTGCGTCAGCCGCTGGCACGCACAATTTACATCGTCGCTGCATACCGTCAGAATCGCTTTCGGCGATGTAAATGACTTGCCCGGCGCTACCGTTTTCATCCAGTGGCCATATTCACGGTCCGCCAGACCGCCCGACATTGCCAGACCGTCGTCCCTGCGGTAAATCTCCATCTGCCACGACGATTCAATTGCCAGCTGCGCCGCCCACACAACTCCTGCTTTCGTATCTTCGACCGCGCCGAATGGGAAAAATCCCTTCACCGGCATCGAGCCGATCTGTCCGTACCGGGTGCAATTGACCTGCCAATACGCCCAGGATGGTTCCAACTGCAGATCTTCAATTGTTTCCGTAACCAGACGGCCTTCGCTGCTCCATTTGCTCCGGATCCGGTGAAGCTTCAGACAGCCGCAGGCATCCGCTTCCTCAAACGGCGTAATCTCGCTGAGTGAAAAACTGGACAGCAGCTCCAACGTTTCCTCCTGATCCGATTCATTGATAAACGTTGTCGTACTGTCCGCTGACAGATTGCCCTTCTTCCAGCCAAGCGTATGTACCACGCGGTGTCCGCGCCCATCGTTCAGAACAGTATCAATCCACAGGCTTTCTCCGTCCTCCCGGACCTCCTGCTTTTCATAATGGAACTGGTTGACCGTATCACTGTTCCGCATCGACGTGCCGCCCGCGTATCCGCCGGAATACGGGTCCCTCAGCAGCTTCACCTGCGCCAGACTGTCGCCCTGCACCGTTTTCTGATCCTTTCCTTCCGGCAGCAGATCCTTTTCCCGTCCCGCCGGTACAAGCAGCAGATCAACCTGTCCGCCGTCCTCCAACAGATACCGTGCCGTCATATCCCCCAATACAAAACGGCTCAGCAATGTTCTTGCTCTTCCCATAAGGCGTTCCTCCTTCTTTATCCAATATACTCTCGAAACCCGCTTCCTATCATTTTACTCTGCGCGCTGAAGCAGGAAACGTTTATTTTCGCTCAATCTCCGGAAGAATCCGCAGCGCGTTGCCGTACAATACCTGCTCATGCTGCTCTGGTGTCAGCTGTTCATGCAGAACCGCCTGCACGTACATCCTCGGATTGCAGATCGGATAATCCGTTCCAAACAGGAAACGCTCTGCCCCTGCTTCTCTTACACCGTAGGACAGGATTCCATACCGGAACAGACCCGTTCCGGACAGATCCAGGAACGCGTTCGGATACTTTTTCATCATTTCCAGATGACCGAAAAACTGATCCTTTTCTCCCGGATGCGCCGCAACAAACGTCAGCCCTGGATGGTCTGCGATCATCGCTTCCATCCCCGGCCAGTCCTCCTTCATGGTATGATAGCTGACAACCATATGATGCTTCTGCGCGGCATCCAGAATCTCTGCCAGACCTGGATGGTCATAGTGCCAGCCATGCATATACGGAACCAGCTCACCGATCAGACGGACTCCTTTTTCTGCCATCCGCTCAATTTCCTCACAGGATTCCTCCACAAAATCCGGATGAATGTGGAATCCCGGCGTATAAAAGCCATCCAGTTTTTCCGCGTATGCTAACGCCTTATCGTTCAGGCGGCGCAGATACGCAAAGCTTCCGTCATACTTTGTCTTTGACAGAACCGACCCGCAGATATGGACAATCCCGGCCGTTTCCAGATCCTCCTTCGCCTGCTGCAGTGATGGTTCAAACACGTCCGGATACATACATAAAAATTCATCCAGGCAATCATATGGATGTGTGTGAAAATCAATTACTTTCATATTCAATTCCTTTCCGGAAACGCACATAGCGCGGCCATTCGCATTCCGCTGCTCCGCTTCGCACTTTTCCCATTCTTTTTTTCTGAAACACTTCCTGTATTGTATCACACAGCTTTCTGTTTTTACAAGAGTTTCTCATCTGATCGATCTTTTTGATGCAATTCATAGGGTTACTATGTAAGCAACGTGAAAACAGCAGCATCTTTTTCATTAATCTGTCAGTTGAATCTCCTACCGAATAATGCTATACTAGTATAGCGTTCTCGAAATAACCAGACCATTGACTTGTCTGCAAGATGTGCGTCACAATTTGCGGGAGATTTTGCACAGATGAGGGCGTCATAGTGGGCAACCGAATTTGGGCAAAAGATACCGCAAATTTGGGCGTGCAGATCGCGGGAATGATTTTTGATTTACCTGATATTCACTGATTGCCTCGCTGCTTTGCAGTTTTCGCAATTCTCATAACATTTGACGTATGATTAACGAAAGGAGCTGCGAACATGGATGACAATATTTTTATGGAGACACTGAAACCAATTTCTTTTGAGGATTGTCTGGCTTACGATGAAAACAGCCGCGGCAACCTTGGTGAACAGCTGCCTGTTTTTGTTTACCGTATGTTGGAATATTCGCTGAAGGAGGCGCTCGTCTCACGCTTCGGAAAGGATGTTCAGATTGAGCTTTTCCGGAATGCCGGACATCTTGCCGGTACCTATTTTGCAAAGCATATGCTCAATATCGATCAGCCGCTTGATTCCTTTATCAGTGAACTGCAGAACAAACTCCAGGAATATAAAATCGGCGTACTCCGTATTGAGGATATCAACCCGGAGACCGGCCGGATCATTCTGACTGTATCGGAGGACGCCGACTGTTCCGGCCTTCCAGTTCTCGGCGAAACTGTCTGCAACTATGACGAAGGCTTTATTTCCGGGCTTTTATCCTACTATTTCAAAAAGCCTTACATTGCGGTCGAAATCGACTGCTGGGCGACCGGCGACCGTGTATGCCGGTTCCGCGCTGATATCGATGAGACTGCACAAAAAGACAATCATTAGGAGTTTCCTGCATGGAAGATAAAAACTGCGACCTCTTATTTGAATATCTGAGAAGCATCCTGTATGACACGAAGGTTTCCAGTCTGGCTCTTTCTGATCTGGATGAGCCGTACCAGAAACTCGGCCGCGGTCTTCAGTATCTGGACAAGGCAATTATGGAAATGAAAGCATATTCCGCTGCGCTGTCCCTCGGAAACCTCTCAGAATTCACTCCTTCGCGGCACAACCCTCTCTGTGAAAATCTCAAAAATATCCATGCCAATCTGAATCACCTGACATGGCAGGCAAAGCAGGTTGCAAAAGGCGATTATTCCCAGACCGTTTCTTACCTCGGTGAATTTTCAGAAGCCTTCAATACGATGACGCGCCAGCTGTCCGAGCGGGAAGAATCGCTCCGCCAAGAAGCCTTCATCGAAAAAAGGAACGCGGCTATGTTAGAAGGCTACAACCAACTTCTCGTCACGCTGATCAGCCGCAGCGAAGAAAAAATCCTTGTCACAGACGCGGCCAATGGAACGGTTCTCTATTGCAGCCAGAATGATTCCGGCTATTTTCAGACGGATGAGCTTCTGACTCTGTGCCTGAATCATGTAAAAGAGATGCAGAACAGCCAGGCCTCCGGCTCTGCCGACAGCGAAACTGACAAATGCACCTGGGAGACCTCCAATTCCGCGCACCGCATCTACCGGATTACAACCGGACGGATGAAATGGCAGGGCAAAAAAGCCTACACCCACATCATCCGTGAGATTACAGAGGAAAAGGAACGGGAAGAGCAGCTTGAAATCAAAGCGCATCAGGATATGCTGACCGGCATTGGCAACCGGCACTTTTTCCACGAAAAGGTGTCTCAGCTGCTGACCGGCACCAAGCCGCTCCGGGAACCGCTTGTTTTCTGTTACTGCGATCTGGATCATCTGAAATATGTAAATGACCACTATGGACATCAGGAAGGTGACTGGTATATCCGCTGCTTCGTTGAAACGATCCTGTCACAAATCCGGCACGAGGATATCTTTGCCCGGATCGGCGGCGATGAGTTCTGCTTTGTCCTCAAAGGCTGTCCCAAAGAGCGGGCGGAAGAAAAAGTACGCGCCATGCAGAACGCGTTCAGTGCCAATACCGCCAGACCTTATCCCCAAAGCTTCAGCTGCGGTATCATCCCGGTCTTTCCCAAACAGAACGCCGATCTTTCCATCGATGAAATCCTGCAGCAGGCCGATGCCATCATGTATCAGCAGAAACGACAGCACAAAGAAGTCTATAGTGAAGAGCTGGCCGCGCTCCCTCAGAAACCGGCTTCCTCTGACGATCTCTCGCATTCTTAAAAAGAATCCTGCTTTGCAGGATTCTCCGCCTGCGGCAGGGCGCTTCAGCAACATAATTCCCCTCCGCCGCAGCGCGATAAAAAACCGAAGCAGGTTTTGCTGATACACATTTGCAAAACCTGCTCCGGTTTTATCTGTTAATGGCAAATCCTATCTGATTCCTTGTACCGTTACAGAGCGTATTTGAAAAATCATTTCCATGATCTGCGCGGTGTCAGTTCCCGTCCATGCCATTCCTGTCATCGTCTTGCACACAGGAATCGGAATCGGCGCCGCCACAGCCAGAATCAATACAACCAGAATCACT
>CAJMMH010000142.1 GCA_905214365.1 uncultured bacterium | reverse complement strand
GTCATTCCTACTGCTTTATTGAATACTTTTGTAAAATACCCTGGTGTTTCGAAGCCAACTATTTGTGATATTTCACCTATTTTAAGATTTTCTTCATTCAACAGTCTTTTTGCCGTCTCCAGCCGAACTCCCGTAATATACTGTGAAAGCGGCTGGCCGATTGTCTGATGAAAACTTCTTGACAGATAAGACGGATTGATATGAAACATTCCCGCAAGTCTTCCAAGCGACAGGTCCTCTCCCGGATGTCCTGCAACATATTCCCGAATCCGGCGGATCAACAAATTTCCGCTGTCATCCGCTGTCCTGTCCTGCTTACCCTGATCTCCGTCAAATGTATACAAAGCCCCGTACTGTCCATAGCTTTTTGCTTCCTTCACCATCTGCCGGGCAAGCTGCGCCCAGCCTTCCCAGCCTGTCTGGTGGGAAACTAACAACGTAAAGCGAATATCCAGCCCTGTGTAAAGATAACTCTGCATTTCTTCCAGCGCCCGGTAAACGCCTGTAAACATTTCTTCACTATCCGCCGCTTTCTGTACCAGAAATACAAACATACTATCCGCCTGCTCCATCCCATACACCAAACCATATCCGTATGTGATCTGCTGAAGCATCTTTGTCAGCCAGCCAAATAATTCTTCCTGTGAAATCCGGATATTCTCTATATCAGCCGCAAATACCAGCACGCGTATATTCCGCTCCCGGTCAAACGGAAATACACTGCTGCGAAGCTGCTGAAAATCCGCGGTTCCCCTCCGCATCTGCTCTGCGAGAATTGTGGAAATCTCTTCTGTTTTCTGCCGGCTTGCCGCCGCTGCCATGCTGTCAAACATAAAGTTTTCTGCCTGCCTGCGGTCAAGTGCCGCAATCACATCTGACAGCCGCGCAAGCAGTTCCTCATCCGGCATCGGCTTCAGCAGGTAATCAAAACCATGCAATCGAAGTGCTTCTCTCGCATAATTGAAATCCTGAAATCCGGTCAGAAAGATAACCTCTGTTCCCGACCAGATCTTCCGCATCTGTGCCACCATCTCCAGACCGTCCATCTGCGGCATACTGATATCAGTCAGCAAAACATCAAACGGACTTTTCCGATACAGTTCCAGCGCTTCCGCCGCGGAAGAAGCCGTCCGTATCTCTTTGAACGGCATACCGGCATCCTTAATTACCTCATACAGACCTTCCAAAATAATATTCTCATCATCCACAATCAACAGACTGTACATATCCGCTCCTCTCTCCCGCCGCAAGCTCAAACCAGATCCGGAAGCTGCCATCTTCGCCGCTGAAAAACTGCAGTCCCTGTCTGCTTCCCATCGTCAGAAGACGCTTCTGAATATTCCACAGACCAAAGCTTTTCTCCGGAATTTCTGTCTGATTGATCAGCTGTCGGATCTTTTCACATATCTCTTCTGAAGCAGTCCCGCAATCATCGGTTACCTCGCACCGCAGCATGCCATCCGTCATATGGACCTCTACCGTAACCCGGCAGCACTTCTGAACTTTTTCCACGCCGTGCCGGATCGCGTTTTCAACCAGCGGCTGTATCATCAGCGGAAGGATCGGCTGCTTCCTGGCTTCTTCATCCGCTAAAATCTGATATTCCAGTTTGTCTTCAAACCGCATCTCATTGAGCCGCAGATATATTTCCACAAATTTCAATTCCTGCTCCAGCTGAATCCAGTTATCTGCCGCATAAGTCATCACTTTAAAATAATCGCCAAGATACATACACAGATTGGCAACACGCTCGCTCTCCCCGCTTTTTGCCATCCGGTATCCCATATAAAAGCTGTTATACAGAAAATGCGGATTAATCTGCGCCTGCAGCTGCCTGCGTCTTGCCTGCTCCGCCTGCACCTGCTTTTCATAAACCTGGCGGATCAGGATTTCAATCTCTTCCACCATCCGGTTATACTGCCGGAACACGTACCGGAACTCCGCCGGTTCGTTTTCTGACAGCCGACAGCTCCACTCCTGATGCTCCACAGCCTGCATAGCCGTCACCAGCTTTTTCATCGGACGGGCAAGCATATGGTGAACCATTCCTCCCACTGCAAACGGCACAGCAAATATCATAACTGTAATCACAATCCAAATCTGCCGGATCCGGTACAAACCTGCAAAAATCTGCTCTTCCTTTGCGAACAGATAAATTTGGAAATAATTTCCCGGCGTACTGACACAGTCATACAGCCATACCATATGATCCTCGCTTTCTACGCTGAATGTACCATTATCCTTCTTTTCCCCGCTGCGCTGAATTGCCTGGTACACAGCTTTTGCATCGCTTCCGGTCTGCGCAGCATCCAATAGCTCGCCTGTACCCTGTTCAACCAGGAAACAATCAAAATATCCCGGATTCAGCGCATTCAGCATCGTCCGGATATGACGTACCGAAACCTCCACGCCAACAACTGTCCCTGACGCGCCCTGACTCAGATACACCACACATCCATTCATTGAAAAAAACACATCCTGATTCTTATCCAAGCACTCCTGAATCTTTTCCTGATAGGAATCCGGTATTTCTGTCAGCGCTTTTGTTGCGCGCAGCAGCTCTCCTGTCTGCGGAAGCACCAGAAATACATCATCAATATACATGCTGAACACATGGTAATTTTTCAATTTCTCATACGATTTCTGAAATGCGATATAATCCTGATAGTCAAACGTTTCTTCATCCCTTACCCGTAAAAATTCCGCTACTTCCTCATCTGAACACATCTGCTGAAGCATGCTTGTTACCCTGCTTAAATCTGCATTCACGATCGCTGCGTAATAACTGACCCGTTCCTTCTGTCCCTCCAAGATCCGCTCTGTCATTTGACGCTGTGTCCAATACAGAACAGACATCAGCAAAATACTGATTACACTCCAGATCATCAGGAAAAACAGCATTAATTGAACTGTGATCGACTTTCCCAATTGGTTTCTGATCCAACCGCCGGATGATTTTTTTCCCTGCACTGTCTTCATATGTTTTTTCATATACCGCCATCTCCCCTTTGGAGTCTTTGTATCTTGTCAAGCCAAAATGTACCGTGCAGTTACGAACTGGCTGGAGCGCATCTGCAACGCTAACTATTCATCGCTCTATCAAATCTTCCATATTGCACCTGAATTGCTGCTTCCTGCGCCTGCAATTATTGCTATTATACGACCCGCTCTCAGAAAAAGCAATCAGTCCCGGTTCCGATTGTTTCCTACAACCGAAACCGGGACTGATTAAAGTCAAGCGGATATTCGCAATTGAAGCAGGGGACTTTCTTGATTTGGTTATACTTGAATTACATGACTGATGCAGAAACGTTATGTTCCCAACTGTTGTAGTAAAGCGGTCCTTCCGGTACCGATGCCTGAACCGGCAGACGGGTCTGTTCCAGTTCCTCCAGCGTTTTGCTTGTGCCTGCCAGATATTCGCCAATCCTTCCGCGGCAGCGGTACATACGCTGTACCAGTCCGCCGAGCCGCTGATCCTGCACTTCAAATCCGAATGGTTTGCACTCCTTCATCCACTGCCGGTAAAACAGCTCCCGGAAACGCTCAACCCTGCGCACAATCTCCAGGCACTCGTCCTGCAGCTGTTCAAGCACCTCTCTGTTTTTATCATCGTACGCACACTTCAGACGAATGCCGAAATCAGACTTCATTTCCAGTACGCGGCAAAGTGCCCCGATTGTTTCAAAAAGATAGGCGTATTCACCCGCATTCTGCGCAGCTTCTTCTAACCATTGGGCACACTCTTTATAATGCTCCGGATAAGATTCCTTTACATGCACATCAAAAATTCCGAGAAGCGGATCCTGATACAGCAGATATTTGGACGGATTAATGACACCGGATTGGATTCCTGCATAGTCCGGCACAATATCCGGCTCACTCAGTTTGAACCATAGCTCATACTCCATTCCGGTACATACCCGAAGTCGGTCCGAAATCCAGCCCCGCTCCTGCGTCTGCTCATAGCTGTATTCCGCATACTGCTGCAGAATCGGCATAATGCTCATCACCGGGCACTCAGCACCATTATCTCCCCACGCAGTTACAACTACTTCTTTGATTCCATGCTCTTTCAGGCTTGGAAGCGCCAGCTCCGCACAATATCTCGAATGCGGCAGCTGCGGCACCCATCCGCTCCAGCGCCATGCGCCGCCCGCAAACCCGATCCGGCTGCTGATCTGCTGATGCAGATCCAGCATCCGGTCATAGGTTTCACGCTTGGTTGCGTAGTAATCCCAGTACATCAGCGTGACATTCTCCGGAACCACCCGCTTATCTTCCTCCCTGATCTGAAGATTAGTCGCATAGTACCTCCCTCCGGAAAACATCTTAAAGAACATATCACTCCACATCATCGCGCGGAATCCGTACTTTTCACAGATCTTAAGTACCCGTTCAAGATGCCGCTTCATAATCACGCTGCGCTCTTCATATGGAAAATGCTTCAGATATGCCCCGCGGCCAAGCAGCTCTGCTTCGTCCATACCGATATTAATTCTCCTTGATGTGAAACACTCCGCACATGTCCGCACCATCTTCTCAATGAACTGATATGTTTCCTCCAGTCCACAGGTCAAAATATCTGCCGCGTCACGCAGCGGCCAATAGGTATCCCAGCGCAAAGCTCCGTTCAAATGCGCCAATGTCTGAATACATGGAACTAACTCCATACCCAGACCTGCAGCATATGCTGACAGCTCTTTCAGCTCGTTTGCAGAATAGCGCCCCCTCATATACCCAAAATATGGCTCTCCTTCCATCTCGTAGGTATCTTCCGTATACAGCTGCATACTGCTGTATCCCATCAGTGCCAGCTGCCGCAGCATTTTTTTTACCGTCTCCACTTTTGCAACCGCGTTTCTGGAACAATCCTGCATCAGACAAAGATCCTCAAAAACCGGAACTTCTTCCAGAGAAAATACCTCTTCCTCCAGATGCTGCACAAGTAAACCGGCCGCGCGTGCCAGCTCATACAGCTTTCCATACTCAATAACTGCCCTTTCTCCTGTTTTTTCAATCCGTAATCCATGCCGGTCGGTCTGTTTCACGCGAACTGACACCGCAGAAGCGACTGCTTCTGGCAATACTCCGCATTCTTCCAGAACTTCCTGCAGCAGCCATTTCTCTTGTTCAGATACCTGCTCCCAGGTAATTGAATTGTACTTCACCTTACGTTTCCTCCTCGTTTCTATTATGTGCTCTCGGAATCTTCTTTTTCCTGATATTACATATTTTTCTATGGTATTCTTATTTTACACGAACCGTCAGACAAAATCTACTAAAAAAATTTGATTTTTCTATATTTCTGTTACTTTCCGGTCACAGTTCATGACAAAAAGCTGGAACATCAGCTGAATACGGAACATCTGTTGAGCGGATTACGAAATTATATCAAACAAATAAAACCCGGAACCTTTCATCTGCCAATATTGGCTTGAAAGATTCCGGGTTTTTATTGCGATAGGAAGCGAGGGAATCGCTTAGTTACGCTCAAAAATGCTGCAGCAGAGACGGATCTGCCAAACGCAAAGCTCCTGCGGTCAGAAACTGTCAGCGAATATCCTCCGGGTACTCCACGCCTTCCGGGAGCGGATCCCACTCGTTCAGGCCAAGACTCTGCTTGAACTTTGCCTGCTCCAGAGTCAGCTTTGGAAGATCCTCGTTCAGATAATCCATCAGCTCACTGATACCCTCTCTGGTGACGTTATTCACTTCAAAGATACGTTCACAGCCGGCATCCTTCATCCACTGTCTGACCATCGGAATGTTGGCATACGGAGAATCAATCTTTGTAATAATCCCGATCAACGGACGCTGGTTGAAGGAACGCGCGCCAGGTCCGAACAGATTAAATGGCTCGTCTGCTGCCTGCACCATGGCGACAACTTCCGATTCAAATGAAAAACAGGCAAGCCCAACGCTGAAATGCTTGGACTCCGCATACTCTCCCGGAGAATCAATCGTATCCTCCGCTGTATTGGTATACTGCGTCTTGACATAATGAAGTGTTTCGCCCTTCAGTGCCTGTGTCAGAGACGTCTTTCCGGCTTCGCTTCTTCCGGTTAAAAATAGTTTTTTCATAAACAAATCACCTGCCGCATCAGCTTCTGTGAATCTCACAGGTACGGAATCCCAGAGTTTCCTTAAAAAAGCGTACAACCGCTTCGACTGCTGCCTGCACTTCAGAAAGGCCGCCGAGAAGAATCAGCGTCCCGCAGAACCGGTCCATAAACCCGATCTCTACATGCGCGCTCTTTACCGCCACATCAGCAGCAACCACAACCGCTTCCCACGGCGTAAAGCGGATCAGTCCGATCGACTCACCGCTGTGATCTTCGCCCTCATGTACGCCGATATGAAGACCGAGATTCTGATAAATCACCGGATCGGACGTACTGATAATATGCGCCATGCAGACTTCCTTGCCTGGAACACGCACACGGACCATACGGAGCCGCTTTCCCTTCAGATTCTCATAATCGTCATGGAACACTCGCTCCAGAAGCTCTTTCCTTGTCATCTGAGCCATAACCGCACTTCCTTATCTCTTTGTGATTTTGCAAACAACATATCCAAGCGTCTCTTTGAAATAATCGACAATCTCCGTCAGTGCCGACGTTACATCGGAAATCTCCCCGGTAATGATCAGTGTCCCGGTAAAACGGTCTGCAAAGCCCAGATAGACATTGCCGCTCTTCACTGCAATGTCAGACGCGATAACCGCAGACTCCGGCGGCGTCATATTCATAATTCCAATTGCGGAAGAACGGTAATCTACTTCTGGATTGAGACCAAGCTTCTGATAGATAATCGGAGCCGGGCCGCCCATGACATGAGCAAACGTAATCTCCTTACCCGCTACTGTTTCCTGTACAATTCTGATCTGTTCTTCGTGATGATTCTCTGCCATTGCGCTGTCTCCTTCAACCGTTTCCAATAATCTCTTTTTATGTACCGTTCTGCATCCCGTACTAGATTTCTGCCCATACATGCAAACCCTTAGAATTTCTCTTCTTGCTGCCCGTCCTGTTTTCAAAATTCCAAACAGGCCGGATTCCATATTTTTTATTATAACACGAACCAGAGGAAAAAACAAGATTGCGATTTTTGCCGGAAATGGCAATCTTTTTTATAACAAAAAAGTCCCTGATCACTCAGAGACTTCTCAATGAATGTGCCCGAAGGGATTCGAACCCCCGACCCACGGCTTAGAAGGCCGTTGCTC
>CAJMMH010000141.1 GCA_905214365.1 uncultured bacterium | reverse complement strand
CACTGCTTATTGCTCTTCGCAATTGAAGCAGGGGACTTCCTTGATTTGTTAAATAAATGTACTCTCGAAAGGATCTTATCATGACTCAAAAACAAAATCTTCGCTTTCACTGGCATTTCCTGTGTGCGGATCAGTTCCCGCTCCGGGAAGCGCTGAATGGCCACACGGATTCAAATGGCCGCTTTTTCTATGAGACAGACTATCAGGAGGACAACTGGAAGGAAGTAACGCTCCCGCATACCTTCAACGACGAGGATTTGTTCCGTGACCGGATTCAGGACGGCGGAAGCGGGCAGAAACGAACAGTCAGCTTTTACCGGAAGTGGATTGTCCTTCCAAAAGAGGCAGAGGACGGAAAGGTTTTGATTGCATTTGAAGGAATGCGTCAGACTTGCTATCTGTATGTCAATGGTATTCTGGCCGGCTGCTATGAAGCTGGAACCGCTCCGTTCGGATTTGATCTGACGCAGTATCTCCGGTTTGGAGAAAAGAACCTGCTTGCTGTTGCGACTGACAATACGTCTACCAGAAATATTCCGTTCTGTATTGCTGAAACACCGGCGCAGGAGAGCAGTCAGCCTGGAACCTATCTTCTGGAACAGGATAGTTCCATTCCGGAAGGGTATCATCACGGTGTCGGATACTTTTGGAACTGCAATGACTTTAATCCGACTATTGGCGGCATTTCCCGGCCGGTACATCTGTATCTGAAACCCAAGATGCATCTGACACTTCCTCTTTACAGCAACCTGCAGACCAAGGGAAGCTACCTTTATGCCGCTGACTTTGACTGGAGCCGGAAAACGGCAGTAATTACAGCGGAAGCAGAGATTCGCAATGAAACGGATCAGCCAAAGGAAGCATGGATTGAAGTAACGGTACGCGGCCACCGCGGCGAAACAGCTGCTGTTTTTTCTTCTGAAAAGCGCGTGATTGCTCCGGTTGGAGAGCAGACCTCAGCAAAAACATTAGTTCCGGAAGACGCGTACATCTGGGATGAAGCATCTCAACAGTATGTTCCGCAGGCGGAAGACCAGGTATCGCCGACACAGACTGAGTCAAAGCACACGGAAATTTTATGCGCGCAGTCCGTCCAGGTTCCGTTGGATTTCTGGAGTATTGATCATCCATATCTGTATCAGGCGGAAATTTCGCTGATGACAGAGGACGGCTGCATCGATCGGGAAGTGATTGAGACCGGTTTTACCGAAATCGGTTATGATAAAGACCGCGGCGTACTTTTAAACCAGAAGGCTGTATGGCTGCGCGGCTACGCGCAGCGGGCAGCCAATGAATGGGCAGCAATCGGAATTGCGCCAGAATGGCTGAAAGATGAGGACGCGGCGCTGATCCGGGAAAGCAATGCCAATCACATCCGGTTTATGCACGTAGCTGCATCTCCGGCAGATATCAGGTCCTTTGACCGCAATGGAATTGTCTGCACGCAACCAGCAGGAGACAAGGAACGCGAGAATTTCGGCCGTCAGTGGGATCAGAGGGTGGAGCTGATGCGTGATATCATCATTGCGTTCCGAAATCATCCATCCATTGTTTTCTGGGAAGCCGGAAATAATTCCATTGGAAAAGAGCATATGCGCGAAATGCGTCTTCTGAAGGAAGCGCTTGATCCGAAGCGAGGCCGTTTCATGGGATGCCGTACCATCAACACAGAAGAAGTATTAAATGAATCCGAGTACGTGGGAACGATGCTGAACCGTCACGCGGCACGGTTCCTTGCGGAGCATGGCCCGATCACAGAGACAGAGTACCTGCGTGAGGAAGCTCCAAGACGGATCTGGGACGATTTCACGCCGCCGGATTATGATTATGACAACCGTTGGCTTGGAAAAGGCGGACGCAAACAGGTAGGCGCGGACTTCTATGATCTTACGTCGGAGGATCTGGCGCTTGCTTCTGCAAAAGGATATAGTGAATTTTTCAACGACCGCATCGGCGGTGCATCCCATCACGACTGGTACAGCGCCTGTGCAGCACTCTGTTGGACCGATTCCGCGCAGCATGGAAGACAATCTTTCAGTGAAAATGGACGGATGAGTGGACGTGTGGACGCCGTACGGAATAAAAAGCAGAGCTTCGATATCTTCCGTGTCATGCAGTCCCTGTCCCCGGAAATCAAGATTGTCGGTCACTGGAATTATCCAGACGATACGCCAGAGAACTACTGGTATCCGGAAAAACGGTTCAACGGAAATGTCTGGGAAAAGACCGGGCGTATGCTGCGCCGCGATCCGCACCATAAAACAGTTTATGTATTCGGCAGCTATCCGATTGCCCGGATTGATCTGTTCCTCAATGGAAAACCGGTCGGCAGCTGCTGCAAGCCGGACGATACCTTTGTCTTTGCGTTCCCGGATATTGACATTACAGAGCATGGTACGCTTTCCGCTGTCGGCTATGATTTTCATGGAGCTGTTGCCGCGCATGACAGCCTGGAAACTGCTGGAAAACCGGCCCGTCTGGAAGTGACAGTACATACTTCGCCCGCAGGCCTGCTTGCCGATGGACAGGATGTTGCCTATGCGGATCTGCGTATTGTCGATGACAAGGGCAGACTTTGTCCGCTCTGCGACAGCAAAATCAGGTTTGAACTGAAGGGAGAGGGGATTTTCCTCGGCGGCTACAACAGCGGACGCTTTGCCGGCTACGGGAAGAATGACAGTGTGATCCATACGGACCACATCTATGCAGAATGCGGAACCGGCCGCGTATTCTGGCGCTCAACCATGACAGCCGGGGAAATCTTCCTGACTGCGTACATGGACGGTATTCTTCCGGTTTCCTTCTCCGTCCAGTCAGTTCCGGTTCGTCAGGATGAAACAGACTGGGCGGTTCCGGTTTCTTACCGGACGGATCATTTTCCGGAAACTTCCGGTAGCCAGGAAATCCAGGCAATTGAGGAAGCAGATCAGCTGAAATACCATTCGGAGGATCAGCTGTACTGCAAGATCCTGATTAATGGACAGGAGCCGGATACCAGAGGCGTACGCAGTGTCAATAAAAACGGAAGTATCTGGGGCGCAGTCCTGTGCATTCTGGAGCGACTGAAAAATGAATGGGATCATGCGTTCAGCTACAATTATGACGAAGCCGGAAAACGCCTGACGCTGACAAGCGGAGGCCATACCATAATCGCGGAAGCCGCAATGACCCATCTGCTTGCAGATGGAAAAGAAAACCTGATGGACGGTGAGCCGTATGTTGTTCCGGAAACCCGTCAGTTCGTCATGGAAATCAACGCCATTGTTTCTTATATTGAAGGAATCACCGCATGGTATGACGATAAGGTCAATGTATTCCGGATTGAGACGCATCCGGAGCGGAAGTAATGAAGTATTGGTTGGCTATAGGTGTTCCCTATAGCCAACCATAAGTTTTTTCATCTGGACAGACAACTGCAAAAACGGTATAGTATTTTCAGAATCGAAATCTCGTTATATCTGAGTTTACGAAAATATATGTCAACGATAAGGAGAAAAAACCATGGAATATCAGTTAGAAACCCGATGTATTCATAAAGAAGGAAATCACAGAGAGGAAAATCCATACGGAGCTGTTACGACTCCGATTTATCAGACCGCAACCTTTTACCATCCGGGGATCGGTCAGACAACTGGATTTAACTATACCAGAGAAAGTAATCCAACCAGAACGGAACTGGAAACAATTGTAACGTCTCTTGAAGGCGCTTACGATACGGTTGCCTGCGCAAACGGTATGGCAGCGATTGCGCTCTGCCTGGAGCTTTTTTCCTCAGGAGATCATATTTTATGCTCAGAAGATCTGTACGGCGGTTCCGTCCGGATATTCCAGACAACGGGTGAAAAACGTGGATTATCATTTTCTTATGTCAACACGGCAGATGCAGAAAAAACGGAGGCACTGATTCAGAAGAATACAAAAGCGCTTTATATTGAAACGCCGAGCAATCCAACTATGCAGATCACCGATCTGAAAAAAATGAAGGAACTGGCAGATGCATACGGACTTCTTCTGATTGTTGACAATACCTTTTTATCTCCTTATTTCCAGAATCCGATTGCGTTTGGCGCGGATCTTGTGATTCACAGCGGCACAAAGTTTCTGGGAGGTCATAATGATACACTTGCGGGTTTTTTAAGTACATCCAGTCCGAAACTTGCGTCTAAAATCCGTTATCTTTACAAGACAGTCGGAAGCTGTCTGTCTCCATTTGACAGTTTCCTGATCCAGCGCGGAATCAAAACACTGTCTGTCCGCATGGAACGTCAGCAGAGCAACGCAATTGCGATTGCAAAGTGGCTGGACAAGCATCCGAAGATCCGTCAGGTATATTATGTCGGACTTCCATCCCATCCCGGCTATGAAGTCAATCTCCGCCAGGCGCGCGGCTTTGGAAGTATGATTTCGCTGCGTACAGACAGTGAAGCAACCGCAAGACAGGTTCTGGAAAAGATCCGGCTGATTACTTACGCAGAGAGCCTTGGCGGCGTGGAATCTCTGATGACATATCCGATGCTGCAGACACACGGCGATGTTCCGGTTGAAACAAGGGAACGTCTTGGCATTACAGCTGATTTTCTCCGCCTTTCGGTTGGAATCGAACATGTGGACGATCTAATTGCAGATCTGGAGCAGGCACTTGCCTGAACAATGAAAGAAGGACACATATGAAATACGATTTTGATACCGTAATAGATCGGCGCAATACCAAATGTCTGAAATATGATTTCGCGGTTGAGCGCGGAAAGAAAGAGGGGGTTCTGCCTCTCTGGGTTGCCGATATGGATTTTAAAACGGCAGATCCGATTATTGAACGTCTGAAACAGGCGGCGGAGTTTGGCATTTACGGCTACAGTGAATCCAAAGCAGATTATGCTGCAGCTGTATGCGGATGGTTTCAGAGACATTTTTCCTGGACACCGCAGCCGGAATGGCTGATTAAGACGCCAGGCGTTGTATTTGCGCTTGCGGCTGCTGTACGCGCGTTTACCGCAGAAGGAGAAGCAGTCCTGATTCAGTCGCCGGTTTACTATCCGTTTACCGAAGTTATTAACGACAACCACAGAGAACTGGTTGACAGTCCGTTAAAGCAGGTCGGCGGTCATTATGAGATGGATTTTGCCGATATGGAAAAAAAGATCCGTAATCAGAACGTAAAGCTGTTTCTTCTCTGCAGTCCGCACAACCCCGTCGGCCGTGTCTGGACCGAAGAAGAGCTTTGCCGTGTCGGTGATCTGTGCGTCCGCTATGGGGTAACTGTTGTCAGCGATGAAATTCACAGTGATTTTGTCTGGAATGGACATACGCATCATGTATTTGCTTCCCTGTCGCCGGCTTATGCGGATATCTCTGTCACCTGTACTGCGCCGAGCAAGACATTCAATCTGGCAGGCCTGCAGATTTCTAATATTTTTACGCCAAATCCCGTCCTTCGCCAGAAGCTGAAAAAAGAGATTGACGCAGCCGGATACAGTCAGGTCGGTCTGATGGGGCTTGTTGCCTGTCAGGCGGCATATGAAGAAGGCGAAGAATGGCTTTCACAGCTGAAAGCGTACCTGACGGAAAATCTAAATACCGTCCGTGAATTTGTCCGCACCAAACTGAACGGCGTCACGCTGATTGAGCCGGAAGGAACGTACCTTCTCTGGCTTGATTTCCGGGCACTCCATCTGTCCAATGAGGAACTGGAGGACCTGATTATCAACCGGGCGAATCTGTGGCTTGACAGCGGAGCAATGTTCGGACCTGTCGGCGAAGGCTTTGAACGAATCAACATGGCCTGCCCACGCAGTGTCCTTCTTCAGGCATTGACGCAGCTGGAGCAGGCGCTGAATGCGCGGATGCAGTAAACTAAACCGGATATACAGCGCTGCGACAGGAGCATAACATATACAGAAGGCAGGAAAAAAGAGGGAAATCCCTCTTTTTTTCTTTGTTGACGAACCGGCTTCTTTTGGTTATAATTGATATGCTTATATTGAGCTGATACTGATCCTGCGTCCGGCAGGAATGATGAAAGGAAAATGAAATTATGACAAGCAAGCAGAGAGCATATCTGAAGGGGCTGGCAATGGATACAACCGCAATTCTGCAGATTGGAAAATCCGGTCTGACTCCGGATGTTACGAAATCGGTAGACGAAGCACTGGAAGCGCGTGAGCTGGTAAAGCTCCATGTCCTGAAAAACTGTGACGAAGAGGGACTTTCGATGGGACAGATGCTGGCAGAGCGTACCCATTCCCAGCTGGTTCAGGTAATCGGAAACATGATCGTTTTATATCGTCCGGCCAAGCAGGAAAACAAGCGTAAGATTGTACTTCCGTAATCAGGCGCAGCTATGAAAAAGATCGGAATCCTTGGCGGGACATTTGACCCAATTCATAATGGCCATCTGATGATGGCAGAAGCAGCCTGCGAAGAAGCAGCTTTAGATGAACTCTGGTTCATGCCAACTGGTACGCCTGCCTATAAGAAGGAAATTCAGCGTGTGACAGATGGAGAACACCGCGCCCGCATGACGGAGCTTGCCGTTGCCGGGCATCCCGGCTGGAGCTGTTCCAGAATTGAATTAGAACGTACGGGAAATACGTATACAGCTGATACATTGAAGCAGTTGGCCGCGCAGCGTCCGGATGACCGGTTTTATTATATTGTCGGAGCGGATTCCCTGGATTATATGGATCACTGGTATCATCCGGAAGAGATTTTTTCACGCGCAGTTATTCTTACGGTTATGCGAAAAACACAGAGCAGGCAGGAAGTGGAACAGAAGATTCGAGCACTGAAATCCAGCTTTCACGCACAGATCCGTCTGCTGTCCCATGCACAGCTTGATGTTTCCTCTACAATGCTGCGGGCAATGACAGCAGCGGGAGAGTCGATTGCGGCGTTTGTTCCGGCAGCTGTTGCCGAATATATCAAATCAGAAAGGCTGTACCTTTCGCCATCAGCGCACTGATTGCGTTACTGTTCACGTTTCGATCAAACAGTAACGAATTTTGGGGTGTACTGCAAACGCAGGGAAAACTGAAAAAGGACAGGCGTAAATAACAAATGAAAGAAGTTTTAATGGATAATATCCTGTATATCAGGAAACGGTTAAAAAAGAAGCTGGATGAAGACCGGTATGAGCATACGCTTGGAGTTGCATATACGGCAACCTGTCTGGCAATGCGCTATCATTGTGATCTGTATCAGGCGGAGGTTGCCGGTTTGCTCCATGACTGCGCAAAGTACCTTCCGGATGAGCTGA
>CAJMMH010000140.1 GCA_905214365.1 uncultured bacterium | reverse complement strand
GATCCAGACACTCGCACAGCCGGCCGAACGGAACCTTCTGCGGACCAAATACATCAATCATCAGGACTGTCATGCACCGCCCGGCAATCTTCATATCGTCCCGCATCGGCCTGATCTGCGGCGGAAGAAACTGATGCGTATATCCCATCTCATCCAGGATATCCCCGACAACCGGCGTATATAGCTTTTCCTTCATCAGGGAAAACAGCTCTTTCTCTTTCTTGACATCCATCATTTTGCCTCCCATTACGGCTCGTACAGCCAGTCAAGCGTATTGGCTACTTTTCCATCGTAGTCCACTTCTCTCGGCTGCGGACGTTCTTTCGCGGAAATCACACCGGCAATCATATACGCGCCGGTTCCAAAGTATAGCGTATGCTCTCCTGCTTCATAGCGGAACGCGTGAATATCCGCAACCGGGCAGCCCTCTGCCTTGACCGCGCCGCGGTAGAGAATCGCAAGACCGCCCCGGTCATCCGCATGGGTATTCGTTTCCAGATCCGGAACCTGCAGCCACTCGATGCTCTTCGCCTTCATGTAGCCGATCAGGATGTAGGAATCCACCTCCAGCTTCAGCGTAACCGGCATCTTTCCTTCCATTGCCTTTCCGAAATCAAACCGTACGCCGGTCAGTCCTTCTAACTCCGGAGCAAGCTGCTGCAGCGGACGCTGCGTTCCCATCGAAACACTTTCACCAAGCTTCATTATGTACGCCTCTGCGCCTTCCGATACGACCGTAAACGGAGCTGATGTCAGCGGCTGAACCTCAATGCCATCGGTCTGGTTCGGAGACTTTCCTGCTTTCAGCTCCGCCGTATGCTTCAGAAGGCACTCATATTCCTTCTCATACTCCGGCAGACAGTCTTCCCAGTGGCCGTACGTTTTTCCGTTCGGGAACGGAATCTTACGCTGCGGCGTCTGCATGCTGTTTGCAAACAGATAGGTTTTTTTAGTCAGCTCGGTCAACTCGCGGTACTCATCCAGCGACTCCTTCAGATATGCCACCGCCCGGTCAAGAAGTGCGGTATCGCCGAAGCAGTTTTCATCCATTCCCGCCTTGTAGAACAGGATCTCCATTGCCGCCAGCACCTTTTTGCTGTAGCTGACGCTCATATGATAAATTGCGTCAATATCGGTTCCGATTGCCGCAATCTCATCTGATACCGGCGCGTCCGGATTTTCTTCAATCATTGCGCGGTACGCCTGCACTGCTTTCTCTGCAAGTCCATCCACAAGCTCAGCCATATCATACGGTGTTTCTCCGATATGCGGCTGTCCTGCCAGCTCCCGGTCCACATACTCCTGCGGCTGTTCGCCCTTTCTTGCAACGCTGTGCCACAGCTCCAGGTTCGGGCGGTAGTTCTTCACATTGGTAAACTCGCTCATCGTCATGCCAAGACTCAGTGTCTGCCGGTTTCCTTCGGTGATACCGACTCTTCCAAGGATCGTCGGCGCGCAGCGTCCGGCCGCTTCCATTGCTTCGAGAAGCTTTCTTCCCTGACTGACAGTCAATCCGTACTGAGCGGCAAACTCACGCGACCAGTAAAGAATCTCCGTTTCCTCGTCGCGGTCCGGATTCCATGCGTAACGGAACCAGGACATAAACCAGATCCGGTCGCGGTCCATCTGAAGCAGACGCGGCTCAGTTTTATCCGGAGAATATGGCCAATCCCAGTAGAAAAGCGGATACAGATGCAGACCATTCGCTCCGAGACGATACTGTCCGGCCTGAACGCACTTCTGAATATAAAGCGGCGCCATGAACCGGAATGGCTCCAGATCCGCCACGATATGTACGTTGATGATATGCGTGGTTCCTGCTCCTGCCAGCTGCTCATGCGTCTTCTGCCAGTTTCCGCGCGGCAGATAGGTCGTCAGGCCTTCGCCGTTATACTTCCACATGGTATACAGGTTGGAATACTGTTTCTTTGCCAGCTGCATCGCTCCGTACGCGTCGCAATCGTGTCCGCGCAGGATGATCGGCGGCTCTTCCGTCATACCAGCCTCTTCCATGCCTTCCTTTACAGCCGGAACAATCGTATCTACAAACCAATCCGTTTTATTCTGCGTTCCGCGCAGCGCCTCGCCCAGGCACACCATCAGACCGATATGTGGGAAGCTCTTGATAAACTCGCGGATTGATTTTCTGGTATAGTCGGCAACTAACGGATTGATGCTGCTCTGCAGCAGATCCAGGTTATGCGCAACCGCAAATGGATACGGAATATGAATGTTATAGAACTTCAAAACCAGCCAGATACCTCTCCGGTCGCACTCTTCAGTCAGCCATAGAAAGGTTTCGCGGTTCAGCTCGAACTCTTCTTCCGTTACCTCCAGTGCCTCCGGGTAATCCGCAACCTTAACCAAGGATGAAAACGGATGACCGCTCCAGATATAGAGAACGTTGCAGCGCATCTCCAGAAGCTGATCCAGGAATTTCTCCCACAGCTTCCGGTCATAAAACCACGGGAACCGGGACGGAGTGATCGGATACTCATAGGTATGGCGCGGCGGCTCAATCGTCGTCTTCTGCAGACCGACTGCCGGTCCTCTCAGCTTGTATACCGGCGCGTCCGCGAATGAAATCTCATCCGGAAGTATGCCGTCTGCTTTGATCCGGCCGCACAGCTCCATACAGCCGTAAAGAGCGCCGGTTTCATCCCAGCCGCAGATTACTGTCAGCTTTCCCGGACAGGTCTGGATATAAAATCCTTCCTTTTCTCCCTTTACCGTATGGAACAAAAGCAGATCTTCCTCTCTCAGCCACGCGATAAACGGATCATCGTTTTTGGTCCCAACATAAATTACGTCTCCGTCCAGGTTCCGATACGACGCATAATCCTCCGGCAGCGCAAGATGCTCCGTCTGGTAACCACTTGCCATCAGCTGGCCGGTCAGACGCTCCATTCCCAGCTGAATCCGTTTTCCCGGTTCAGCCGGACTGATCAAAAATACTTTTTTCATTGTCACTCTCCTATTTTCTTTCCCGCAGCAGCGGACCAGGCGGTCCGCAGATGCCGGATTATTCTTTCAGGGAACCGACCATCAGGCCGCCCTGGAAATACTTCTGCAGGAACGGGTAAATCAGCAGGAACGGAACGGTTGAAACAACAACCATTGCCGCCTTGACGCTCTTTTCCATTTCCTCATAGTTCATTGCCGATACGGACGACGAGTTTGTATTCAGCGCAGATCCTTCCACCAGAATATTTCTCAAAATCAGCTGCAGCGGATACAAAGCCTCGTTTCTCAGATATATCATTGCATTGAACCAGCTGTTCCAGTGGCTGACACCGTAGTACAGAAACATAACGGCCATCGCCGGCTTGGACAGCGGCAGAACAATCTTAAACAGAATGGTAAAATGTCCGCCCCCGTCAATCCGAACGGACTCTTCCAGGCTGTCCGGGATCGATTTGAAATAGGAGCAGAGCAAAATCATGTTGTAGGTGCTGATCGCATTTGGAATGACCAGCGCCCATCGGGTATTGTACAGTCCCAGGTTCTTTACCGTCAGCCAGGTCGGAACCAGTCCGCCGGAAAAGTACATCGTAAATAAAATCAGCACCATAATCGGCTTCAGGAGCTTTACCTGCGAGGATTTGCGCGAAATAAAATACGCGCCCAGCGACGTCATTGTCAGATTGATTGCAAGGCCGACAACCATGACAAACAAGGTGTTGCCGTAGCCGACCATGATGTTTTTAATGCCAAATACAATTTTATAGGCTTCAAATGTGAAACCAAGCGGATGCAGCAGAATGCCTCTTGCCTTAACCAGTTCACCTGCTTCGCTGAATGAAACAAACACTTCATACAGCATCGGATACAGCATAACAATGGCAAGCGCGCTCAGCACTACGGCAAGAACTGCATCAATAATTCTGTTTTTTAAGCTTTTGCTTCCTACCATAATCAGACCTCCTAGAACAGGCTGGTATCGGACAGCTTTTTGCTGATCCGGTTCGCCGCAATTACCAGTGTAAAGTTAATGACCGAGTTAAACAGGTTGACTGCCGTTGAGTAGCTGAAATTGAACTCCAGCAGACCCTTGCGGTACAGATACGTGGAAATAACATCGGCAGAGGAATAAATTGTTTCATTGTACAGCAGAAGGATCTTTTCCGATCCAACACTCATCACGCCGCCAACCGCCATGATAAACAGGATAATGAACGTACCCTTGATGCAGGGAAGCGTGATATACCACATTTTCTGGAACCGTCCCGCTCCGTCAAGCGATGCCGCCTCAAAAATCTGTGTATCGATTCCGGCAATTGCCGCCAGATAGATCAGAGAACTCCATCCGGTTTTCTCCCACAGATGGCTGATGACATAGATCGGTGTAAATGCCGACGGAATCTGAAGCAGAGACTGCGCCTGGAAACCAAACCAGCCAAGGATGGTATTGAACAGACCGTCAGACAGGCAAAACTCCTTGATAATCGCGCAGACAACAACTAACGATACAAAATGCGGGAAAATAGATACGGTCTGAATGACCGAACGCAGCTTCTTTAACCGCAGTTCATTCAGCAGCAGCGCAAAAATGATTGGTGCCGGCATGCCGAAGATTAACGTAGCAAGACTGATGCGGATCGTATTCCATATCAGCCGCCAGAATTGCGGATACTCAAAAAATGTAATAAAATGCTTCAGACCGACAAACTTGCTGCCGAAGAAGCCCTGATTCATCTTGAAATCCTGAAACGCAATGGTGATTCCGTACATCGGTACGTAATTAAAAATCACATAATAAGCGAGAACCGGCAATACCAAAAGGTACAGTGACCAGTTTCTCCTGAAATCTTTGCGAAAGGACAGGGTACACTGCCCATTTTGCTTTGCCTTCGCTTTCATAGATGCCCTCCATTTCACCGCTGCCCGCCGGTCCGATCCGGACCGACGGGCAGCAATGGCTGTATTCACTGCAATATTTTGCGTTTTGTCAGTTACTTGCTGGTGTAACGCTCATAAGCGTCCTTCTTTACCTGGAGAACTTCATCAATATGATAGCTGCTCTTCAGCTGCTCAATAAAGCCGTCCCAGTTATCCATACTCTCAGAACCGATGACAAACTTCAGAATCATCTCTCTGCAGTAGTCGTCAATGTTGGTCCAGTAAGAAGCCAGTGTTTCCTGCTCTTCTGGCGTATAGTTTACAGTCGGGTATGCGTAATCTTCCATATGCGCGTACCAGCCTTCCTGGATCTCTCTGGTCTTGTCATCAAGCTGAAGGGAATAATTCTCAGAAACCACCGGCCAGTTGAAATAGTGTCCATACGCGTTGCGAACAGAGCTTGCGCTTGCGCCATCATTGTGCAGAACCGCGTCGGTAAAGGAAACATTGCCGTCAGCATCCAACTCATAGGATACGCCTTCTGTACCATAGTTCAGAAGCATATGTCCCTCTTCGCTGTACATGTAATCAACGAACCTGATTGCTGCCTCGATATTCTCGCAGCTTGTGCTAATTGCCAATGAATACGTTCCGTCGTAGGAATTGCGGTAATGGCTCATCTGCGGCTCGTCGCCCTTGTTCAGTACAGCAGACGGAACTGACTCCAGATCATAACCCGTTCCCTCGTTGGTGCTGATGCAGCTGGTCATCTTAGACAGCTGGTTGATGGTAATTGCAGACTCTCCGCTTGCCATCTTGGACGTAACGGTACTCTTATCAACCGTCGGCATATCCGGATCAATCAGTCCCTCTGAATACCACTTTGCCATTTCAGTGATAAACTCTTTATATCCATCTTCCAGCGGGCCGAACTTAACTTCTCCGTCAGAAATATAGAACGGATAGTTCGTTCCATATGCGGAACTCAGGCAGCTGAGCGCATACTCGCCAGACATAAAGAACCATCTGCTTTCAAACGTCAGCGGTGCAGTCAGATTGTAAGCTTCCTTCAGCTTTGTCAGAACATCGTGCCACTCGTCAATCGTTGTCGGCACTTCCAGCCCCTGTTCCTTCAGCCAGTCTGCACGAACTGCTGCTCCGGTCTCCGTCTGCATTCCTTCATCACGAATAAACGGGAAGCAGTAAATGGTTCCGTCATCCAGCGTGACCATACTCTTGATCTCCGGATTCTCATCCAGATACTTCATCAGGTTCGGCATGTACTCCGTATAATCATTCAAGGAAATGATGTAACCATCGTCAATTGCCTGCTGCGGACCGCCTGCATACGCAACCCAGTTGCCCCAAAGGAGATCCGGAAGCTCGCCGGAAATCAGCATCAGCAAATAATCTTCATCAAATGTAGATGCCTGCGGTGTCGGACCGTCATTTACCAGCGTTACACCGGTCTTCTCTTTCAGTACATTCCAGAAATAATACTCTTCCGGTACATAGGTAATGTCAGTCATATCATACGGATCACTGTCCATATTTACAGTCAGTGTAATTTCCTCCAGAGGATACACAGACGCCTCTTCCGCAGATGCGGAAACGGTTGCTGCAGATGCAGCCAACATTGTCATCGCCATCGTCATTGCAAGTGTTCTCTTCTTCATTTGATAACCTCCGTTTTTTACTTTTCCCAGTTTTGTTGTTCTTTGTTGTTCTCAGAAGCGTTCCAGGCAGCTGTTCCTTTGCTTCCGATCTCCGTTTTGTGCATGATATCATGTCCGACACCAACAAATTAGCATGTTTTGGACAGTTTGTCAGCTATCAAATTTGGGATTTCATCCTCATTTTGGCGATATTCCGTTATTTCGCACTGTTTTTCTGATTTTGTTGATTCGTTTTTATCTCTTTTTCTCTTTCCTTTCTTTTTTCTTTTTGCCATTTTATCTTTTCTTACAACGATCAATTTTTTATATCTTCTGCTTTGTGCAGTTTTTCGCATCAGCTTCTTACCCTGCCGTCATCCTTCTGCTTTTTTGCATTCTTTGCAAAACTCGCCCGGTGTGATGCCTTCGTACTTTTTAAACACACGGGTAAAGGTATTCTGGTTTTCAAATCCGGCCTGGCTCATCACATCTTTTACCGGAACCATCCCCTTTGTCTCTCGGAAAATCCGTCTGGCTTCCTCCACTCTCCGTTCATTAATCATGAAGAGAACCCCCTCTTCTCCGCATTCCTTCAGCGACTTATTAACGCCGGATACTGACTTATGAACCGCCTGGCAGACTGTCTCCACACTCAGATCTGGTTCCTGGAAGTGCGCATTAATATATTCCTGCAGTTCCTGCTTCAGATGATTTTGCTTTTTTTCTCTGGCATAATCATCCCAGAACAGCAGGACGGTCTGTTCCGACT
>CAJMMH010000139.1 GCA_905214365.1 uncultured bacterium | reverse complement strand
TTTTCTGGTGCTTTCGTCGCTGCTGAACATTGCGCTTGATATTCTGTTTGTTGCCGGTTTTCAGATGGGAACAACCGGAGCCGGTCTTGCGACAGTCATTGCTGAGGGCGTATCTGCCGTGCTTTGCATTATATATGTATACTTCCGTGTTCCAGCGCTTCATTTAAAAAAGGAACACTTCAGTCCTGACCGCCGGCTGCTCCGTATGACGATCCAGTATGGCGGTATGTCGTCCCTGCAGCAGTGCAGCCAGCCGCTTGGAAAACTTCTGATCCAGGGAGCAATCAATACGCTCGGTTCCGGGGCGATGGCAGCGTTTAATGCGATCGGCAAGATTGAGGATTTCGCGCTGGTGCCGGGAAGGAGCATTTCCAACGCGATGATGACCTTTACCGCGCAGAATGACGGCGCGAAAAAGCCAAAGCGCATTCGCGGCGGGTTCCGTACCGGTATTGTGCTGGAAATCGGATACTGGGTGCTAATCTGCGCTGTGATTCTGATTTTCGGTAAATCCTTCCTGCGGCTGTTTGGAGACGAAGCGCAGATGCTAGAGGAAGGAACGCATTATTTTGCGGTTATGGCGTTTTTCTATTGGCTTCCGGGATTGACCAACGCGCACCAGGGTTTCCTGCGCGGCGTGGGAAAAATGAAGATGACACTGTACGGAACGCTGACGCAGATTACGTTCCGCGTGATCTTTACCTTTCTTCTGGTTCCGAAAATTGGTCTGGTCGGTGTCGGCTGGGCCTGTGTGGCAGGATGGGTGGTAATGCTTGGTTGGCAGGCTCCATACTGTATCTGGCTGATAAAACAGCGGATGCAGGGGACTGCGGATAAGTAAGACCGCGCAGAAAGTTATTTTGTTTTATTTCCGGCAGGGTCTGCCGCTGTCAATACCATGTGTGCGTATTGTAAGACACAGATTCCGATGATATAATAGGCTCAGATAAAAAGAAACCGGAAAGGGGGGAAGCCTGTGAATGCGAAAGACCGATTGATTATGGAGGAATACCGGGAGAGCAAAAGCGATTTTGAAAAGCTGGAGGAAATCACTGCGAGAGTCCTGAAAAAAATTGTGGATGACTGCCAGATTGTTCCTGCCGGAATTGAGCATCGTGTAAAAGAAGAAAAGAGTCTGGAGGGAAAGCTTTACCGGAACGGTGACAGCTATCAGTCATTGGATGATCTTACCGATATTCTTGGCGCAAGAGTGATCTGCTTTTTTTCCGATGAAGTGGATATTGTAGGAAGAAAGGTGGAAGAATTTTTTCAGATCGACTGGGAAAATTCCTCAGATAAGCGCAAGCTGATTGCGGCAAACAGCTTCGGATATCTGTCGGTGCATTACATTGTATCGCTGCCGGAAAACGCAGGCTATCCGAAAGAACTGTGTGCCAGACGGTTTGAAATCCAGATCTGTACAATTTTGCAGCATGCCTGGGCGGCGATCGATCACGACATTGCCTATAAGAGCAAATTCGGTGTTCCCAGACAGATTGTCCGTTCTTTTTCGCGGCTGGCGGGACTGCTGGAAATCGCGGATGATGAATTTGTCCGCACCCGTGACGCGATGAACCGCTACACCAACGAAACGCATCAGCAGATTATTGACAATGAGGCGGACGATCTGCTGATTGATATGGTTTCTCTGAACGAGTACGTCAACTACAACAAAAAGATGGCGGAGTTTCTGGAACAGCTGGCGGCAGTCTGCCATGCGGAAATCATGCCGGTCAATCCGGAAAGCTATCTGGAGCAGCTGGCGTGGCTTGGCAAACGGACATTAGGCGACCTGCAGCAGATGCTGGAGGAAAACCGGGAGCTTGCTGTGAAGCTGGTGGAAGCATCCATTGCGGGAAGCGAGTTGGATATCATATCCTCTAACATCGGACTGCGGTATCTGTGCCGCGCGGAGCTTTTGCAGAAGGGATATACGGAAAAGCAGATCACCGGGTTTATGAGGATAACAGCCAACAACCACGGAAGGGCCGAACGGCAGGCAAAGCGTTTGCTGCGGACTTATGAGAAAATCAGGGGAGAAGAGGAAGAATGAACGATGAGGAGCGGATTGAAAAAGCGTATGCGTTTGCGGCAGAAAAGCATAAAGGCCAGTACCGGATCGGAGGACTTCCATATATCACACATCCGGCCGCGGTTGCGGAGATTGTAAAGAAAAAAGGCGGCGATACCGATACGCAGATCACTGCGCTCTTCCATGATCTTCTGGAGGATACCGATGCAGCTGAAGAGGAAATCGAAGCAATCGGCGGGGAAGCCGTGCTGGAAGCAGTAAAACTTCTGACCAAGAAAAAAGGCTACGTCATGGCAGATTATGTGGCAGGTATCCGCTCCAATCCAATGGCGAAAATGGTAAAAGCCGCCGACCGCCTGCACAACCTGCAGAGCGCATTCTGTACGAGTGAGCGCTTTAAACGGCGCTATATCAAAGAAACCATCGACTGGTATCTGGATCTTTGCCCGGAAATTCCTCCTGCGGTAAAGGCGTTGGCGGAGTCGGTGAAGCAGTCGCTGGATGAGCGGTTTTAGAAAGAGTGATGGAGTAATGGCTAAAATGACTGTTTATCTGCGCTTGCGTGCTATAGTAAAGATTACGCGTCTGCGGCAGGCGCTCTGGACTAAAAGAAAAAACAAATGAGGCTATAAAATTATGACGAACAGAAAAGCATTCAGCAAGGGAATGTACGACAGCATTCCGATTGCGCTTGCCTACTTTGCCGTTGCCTTTTCCCTTGGAATTATGGCAAGAAAAGCGGGTCTGACTCCGTGTCAGGGGTTTCTGTCAAGTATGCTCAACCATGCGTCAGCGGGGGAGTATGCGGAGTTTACTGTAATTGAAGCAGGAGCACCATACATCGAAATGGCGCTGGTGATTCTTATTACAAATGCGAGATATCTTCTGATGAGCTGCTCGTTAAGCCAGCGCTTTGCGCCGGACGCGCCGCTGATTCACCGGGTTCTGGTAGGCTTTGGTATTACGGATGAAATTTTCGGAATTTCAATCGCAAGACCGGGAAATCTGAATCCATTCTATACATACGGAGCGATGGCGCTCGCATTACCGGCATGGTCATCGGCGACGGCAATTGGAATTGTCGCGGGCAATATCCTGCCGGCTTCTGCTGTCAGCGCGCTGAGCGTTGCGCTGTACGGTATGTTTCTGGCGATCATCATTCCGCCGACCAGAACGAATAAAGTACTTGGCGGGATTATTGCAGTCAGCTTTGTACTCAGCGGACTGTTTGCGTGGATTCCGTTTACGGCGAAGCTTTCATCAAGCATGAGAACGATTGTACTGACGGTTCTGATTGCGGGAGCGGCAGCGCTTCTGTTCCCGGTCAAGGAGGAAGAGACAAATGCCGCATAATATTTATTTATACATTCTGGTATCCGCGCTGGTATCGTTTGCCGTTCGGGCAGTTCCGCTGACGCTGATCCGGAAAAAGATTGAAAATCCGTTTTTAAAGTCATTTTTGTATTATGTTCCATACGTAACTCTTTCGGTTATGACCTTTCCGGCAATCATAGAAGCAACTGCGGTTCCCGCAGCCGGTATTCTGGCGCTTGCAGCCGGAATCATTGCCGCAAGAAAGGGAGTCGGAATGTTTTTGGTGGCGATCATCTGCTGCGTGATTGTATTTGCGGCGGAGATGCTGCTGTAAGGAGCTAATAAGACTGCTGTAAGACAGAAAAAATCATCTGTTTTACAGCGGTCTTTTTATTACCCATTTTTTACAGAAGGTTTACCGCGCTTTGATAGCCGGGAAGCCTTCTTTTTTGCTATGATAAAGCCGCTTTGAAAAATGCTGAAGTTACAAATAAATTTTATAAAAATAAAACAAAAAATCAAAGCAAAAAGGAGAGACGATTGAAGTTGAAACCACAAATGTATCAGACGGCCGGGAGAAAGAAAACACCCATGCAGAAGCTGTTGCCCTATCTGCTGATTTTACCGGCAATGCTGCTGTTTTTCTGCTTTAACTACTATCCGTTTATAAAAGCAGTTGTATTGTCCTTTTCTCTGACGGATAAAACGGGGCATGTCAGCAAATGGGTCGGACTGTCAAACTGGGAACGTGTCATTGGAAAAAGTTCATTTTGGAATGTAATCAGCATTACACTGAAGATGGCAGGAATCAATCTGGCATTTACCTTTTTGCTGGCACTGCTGTTTGCGCTGCTCTGCGTAAAGAAAGTGCGATTTTCCAGAGTGTATCAGACGATGTACGCGATTCCGATGGCGATTGCGTCTTCTCCGGCAGCGGCGATTTTCCTCTTTATTTATCGCCAGAAAAACGGAATTCTGAACAACCTGCTTGGAACGGAGATCGGGTGGACTACACAGACACCGCAGGCGATATGGGCGGTATGCGGCATGACGATCTGGATGAATATCGGCGTAAGCTTTGTATTCCTTCTGGTAGGTTTCCGCAATGTATCAGAGGATATTCTGGAAAGCGCGTGGCTGGACGGAGCAGGACCGCTGCAGCGGATCCGTCATATCCTGATTCCGATGGCGTCGCCGCAGCTGTTCTTTGTACTATTTCTAAATATATCGACTTCATTCCGAAGCTTTGCGCAGATCAAGCTTCTGACCGGAGGCGGTCCGGCAAACGGAACGAAAAACCTGATTTATTATATCTACGAAAACGCAATTATTAACGGACGTTTTGAAACCGCGTGCGTTCAGGCAATTTTCCTGTTCCTGCTGATTCTTGGGGTGACGGCAATTCAGTTTGCGCTGGAGAAAAAGGTGGTGTTTTATCAATGAAGAAGCAGAAAGATTCCGCAGTGCTTTTGGCGGAGGATGGAGCAATTTTAATCGACAGAAGCAGATTACCGGGAAATGAAAAAGCAGAGCTCCTGCATCGGCAGCAGATGCAGAAAATAAACCGGAGTACAGCGGTCGGAAAGCATGCGCTGGCGTTTGGACTGAAATCGCTGATCGGACTTCTGATCATTTCACCGTTGATAATCGGCATCTGCTTTTCCTTTCAGAAGGAAAGCGAGCTGGCGGTATATCCGCTGAAATTTCTGACCGCGTCGCCGACACTGGAAAATTATCTGGAGGTGTTCCGGAAGCTTCCGCTTCTGACATACCTGAAAAATTCCGGAATTGTCTGTCTGATCGCCATTGCGGCACAGATCATTATTTCCTGCATGGCGGCGTATGGATTTGTATATTTTGAATTTCCGGGAAAGAAGCTGCTGTTTTCACTGGTACTGATGACGACAATGATTCCCGGAGAGGTTGTCGTAATTACGAATTATACGACGATTCAGAGCCTGCATTTAACAAACAGCTATGCAGGACTGGTCCTCCCGTCCCTGATTTCCGGAACCGCGATTTTTCTGATGCGGCAGTTCTTTATGACGCTGCCGAAGGATTACAAGGAAGCAGCGACTCTGGATGGATGCGGGGAGCTGGCATTTCTGTGGCGGATTGCTGTACCGATGGCAATGCCTACAATCGCATCCCTTGCGGTATACCTGTTTGTTATGATATATAATCAGTTTTTCTGGCCGCTGTTAGTAACCAACAACAGCGCAATGCGTACCGTTCAGATCGGTATTTCCATGCTGGTGACCGGCGATACGCTGAACTACGGGCAGATCCTGGCAGGAGCAGTGGTCGCGATTATTCCGACGGCTGTGATCTATATCTTCGGTCAGGATTATATGATAAATGGAATGACTGCCGGGGGAATCAAAGGCTGATGACTGATTCTCCGCATGGTTTTCAGAAACTCCGGTTATATATCGGAAGGAAACATGCTTGATTCCAGACAAGACGCATATTGCGCCAATCAATATGTGCGTTCGGAAATCAGCCGCGAAGGCAGGTACATCAGAGGTTCCGAACGTACATCAAACAAAAAGGATGGTAAAAAAGATGAAAAGAAAGCTTGCACTGAGTCTGGCACTGACTCTTTCCATGGGAGCTGTATGCTCCGCACAGGCAGCAGATACCAAGTCTGCAGAACCGGCTGAGGTTGTATGGTGGACCTATTTCGGCGACGCGAACATCGGATATCTGCAGACAACGATTGACGCGTTCAATGAAAGCCAGGATCAGTGGCATGTAACAATTGAATATCAGGGAAAACAGGCAGAGATGAACGCAAAGATCCAGTCTACGGCACAGGAAGATCTTCCGGCGCTGTTTTCCGGAGCGGTTGAAAATGTAGCAATGTATGCTGCCGCCGATTACTGCGCACCGCTGCAGAGCTACATTGACGCGGATCAGGACGGCTGGAAGGAGCTGGATGATACCTGGGAAGCAATCCGCAGCGCATACTGTGATAATAATGGTGACCAGGTCGGCTATCCGATCGGTTACAGCTATCCTGGAATTTACTACAATGCCGATATGTTGAAGGAAGCAGGAATTGATCCGGCTGATATCAAGAGCTTTCCGGATCTGTATGATGCCTGCGAAAAGCTGGTATCCGGCGAATATACAACCTATGGAATCGGCTTCCATCCGGACGGCTTCTATTTCAATGCTGCACTGGGCCGCGAGGGAATCCAGGCATACGATAATAACAACGGATACGGGGAAGATGCGATTTCCGAGTGCCTGTATGACAGCGATGAGACCGTTCACAACGCAGTATCCGCGATGCTTGGCGTATACCAGAAGCTGCAGGCAGAGAATCTGTGCGTACCGTACGGATCCGATTATCAGGCAGAGATCATTCCGCAGATTGCTTCCGGCGACTGCGCGATGATGATGGGCGTTGTTTCAATGACAACTAAGGTTTTGGATGCGGTAGACGGCGCATTTGAGGTCGGCATGATTCCGATGGTCAGCGCAACGACAGACGGCAAGTGCACCGGAGAGCCGGCAGGAGGAACCGGAACCTTTATCGGAAACAATGGAAATGAAGCGCAGATGCAGGGCGCGTACGAGTTCATTAAGTTCGCAAGCACTGGAGACCAGGCTGCATACTTTGCAACACAGACCGGTTACTTGGCGCCGAATCAGGAGGCTTATGACAGTGACGTTTATCATGAATATAAGAAGAATGTATTCCCGGCAGTTGACGCCATTTACGATTCTCTGTCCGCTTCCGATGATTCTGCGCTGAATCCGTACATCCCGATTTCCAATGAGATGAAGGCAGCGAACAAGCTGGCAATTGAGACCGTAACTTCCGATCCGAATGCAGACCTGGACGAGGTAATCACAACTGCGCAGGAGTCTATCCAGGAAGCAATCGATCTGTATAACGAGTCCAATCAGTAAACAGAAATATCTGTTCAGTTTATCAGGAGGGGGGGGTACCCCTCCTGATACAAGCAAGTCCCACCCAC
>CAJMMH010000138.1 GCA_905214365.1 uncultured bacterium | reverse complement strand
CAGCGTCCTTTTCTAAGGCTCCAATGGTCTTTTTGGGGGCTCCGGCGTTCTTTTTTCTTCATTCCTGTTCCTGCCGCGTTTCCGGATAAATCCCCGTCGCCTGCTTCTCCGTCAGCGTAACGCCGAATACATCCTGGTAATAGGCAATTGTCCTGGCGGTAAGATCTTCTTCTCCGAACAGCTCCGGATACACCTGCTTAGCAACCCAAAGCAATGTCATCGGCGTATCCGCTCCCGGCGTAAAGGTACGGTACGCGCCGAGCGGCATCTTATACACCTGCTGATCCGTTACCGCCTGAATACTGCTCCAGTCATAATCACTGATCGTATTTTCATACAAATCATCGGGTACTGCAGACGTAAAATTACTAATAAAAATCACCTGCGGATCCCAGCTGTAGATCTGCTCCATATTGACAACCGCATTGGACTTTTCCGCCGGAACCTCCTTCGATACATTCACCGCGTTTACCGCATCGCACCAATACTGTCCCCAGAACCGTTCCCCCGAAGTCACAATTCCTGCATCGCTGTAATTAAACAGCCAGAATACACGCTTCTCCTCTTCTTCCTTCAGACTCTTTGTTTTCCCGTCGATTTCCTCCTGCACCTGATCGCAGACATCCGCTGCTTTCTGCGCAATGCCTTTTTTCTCCGGGAAAATCTCCTCCAAAAGCGCAAGCCACTGTTCGTAGGTTTCTGCTGCGTTGAAATTCCATTTCGTCACCGATACAGCAACCGCAGTCAGTCCGGCATTTTCAAGCGCCTCTTCAATCGCAGTACTTCCGGCATTATAGAAAACCAGATCCGGCTCAAGCGCAGCCAGCGCCTCAATATTCAGCTCATTATTTGCAAAAAACTGCGTATCCGCATCCAGCAGCTCCGGATACAGCTCTCCGAGCAGACCATTCTTCGCCGCGCTCATGCTGACCGGACTGATTCCGACAATCGAATCCGCGGAATCCAGAAACAGCGAAAGCACCGACGGCAGCGGCAGCGTATCCGTAACTGCAATCCGATGAATCTCATCCGGAATTTCAACCTCCCTGCCCGCATGGTCCGTAATCGTATGCGTACCGGTTGTCTCCGTGTTCTTTGTCTCCAGCTCTGACTCATCCGTCGTATCCTCGCTGCCGTTTTCCGCATCGCTTTCTAACGTCACTTCTACACTGCCTGACTCTGCTGCATCTGTTTCTTCAGCCGTCGTCTCCGCGCCTTCGGCCTTTTCCTGCGCCGATTCCGTTTTGGTATCTGCCGCGGTTGTCTTTTTTCCGCCGTTTCCGGCTCCGCATCCCGCGATCGCCGCGCATCCGACTGCCAGAGCGGCCAGATATGCCCATCTGTTCTTTTTTCTCATCCTTTCACTCCTCCGTCCCGCTCTCCGCGCGGTCTATTATTTCTGTTCCAGCTTCTTCGTGCTTCACGCATCAATCGCATTCCCACAAAATCCCGTGCCATCCGACACTGCCGATCGTAACGGCCGCATTACAAATTTTACGGCTGCACATTCTCATGCTGAATGACATCCGCATATTGCGCGCGTGCCGCGCGGATCAGGTCATCCGGTTTCAGGATGATCTGCGAACCGATCCGACCTCCGCTGATAATCATCTCATCCAGATCCTTCGCGCTCTCATGAATTACCGTCGGATACTGCTTCTTCATGCCAAGCGGAGAGCATCCGCCGCGGATGTACCCGGTAATCGCGTTGATATCCTTTACATGAATCATCTCTACGGACTTTTCCCGGACTGCGCGTGCCGCCGCCTTCAGATCCAGCTCCTCCGCAATCGGAAGCACAAATACATAGTACTGCCGGCTCTTTCCCTCCAGAACCAGCGTCTTAAATGACTTTTCATACGGCTGTCCCAGCATATCTGCTACATGAACGCCGTCTACAAACTCATCGCACTCATACGTTACTACTTCATACGGAATCTTCATCCGATCCAGAATCCGCATCGCATTCGTCTTAATATCCTTTTCTTTATCCTTTGCCATAATCGTCTTCTCTTTTCCTGCTTTTGCCGCGGCACTTTGTACCTCCGGTACGCTCTGATGTACCCCAGGCATGTTGAACTTTCTGTTATCGATGATCTGTTATTTTTCTGCGCTTTGTCCTGCAGCATCCGTTTTCGCCTGACCGCCCCGCAGATGAAACATCATCACTGCAATGCCAAGCGCCAGCGTAAACAGCGCGATAAACTGCGACGTTGACAGCACACCTACCGTTCCTCTCGGATCATTGCGAAGAAACTCAATCAGAAACCTGCCGACCGAATATAACACCAGATACAATCCGCTGACCACACCGGGCTTTCGCTCCTTTTTCTCCGCCAGGAACAGAATCAGCGCAATTGCGAAATCGCCGGCAGATGAAATCAGCTGTGTCGGAATCAGCGGAACCCCGGCCGGAGCCAGGCTGCCCTCCGGAAATACCACGCCAAACGCGCCTGACGTTTCCTTTCCATAGCAGCACCCGGCAAGAAAACAGCCGATCCGGCCAAAGCCCTGCGCAGCCGCCACACCAGCAACCGCAAGGTCAAGATAACTCCAGAACGGGAGTTTTTTTACTCTGGTATACACATACGGAGCCAGGAAACCGCAGATCAGCCCGCCGTATACCACAAAGCCTTCATTCAGCTGCAGCATCAGCCGCGGATTCCGGATAATCTCCGGAAGCTCCGTAATCCAGTAAAGAAGCTTTGCTCCGATCAATCCGCCTGCCAGACCAATCAACCCCATATTAAACAGCTCGTCCGCATCCATGCCGCGTTTTTTTGCCCTCACAATTGATGTATAAAACGCAGTCAGAATCCCGACTGCAATCATCAGTCCGTAGCTGTACACGGTAAACGGACCGATCTGAACGATAATACTATGCATCCTCTCTGCCTTTCCAAAGCGCATCCTGCTGAGGCGCTTCTGCTTTTTTTATTTCTGCCTGCATCGACCACGTTACTGTCCACGCTGCGCTCAAACAGTAACGGATTTTGCCGATGCTTCGCATGCAGAATCGGCAAAATCCCACTGCCACCACGTTATTTTACGGAATTTTCAGTTCAGAAAATTCCTGCCATGAACTGTAACTCGACCACATCATAGCATATGTTTTCCCGGCAGTCAATGCGGGAACTTCCGGAACTCTGTCATACATGGACGGAAACGCTTCGGCAGCAGGTTGTCCTGGCAGCGCGGATTGCGCCGTTCCGCAATGGCTATACTGTCAACAAACACCTGCCAGAGAGACGCATAGCCGTCCTGTTCACTCTCCCGGATCAGCCGGTCGATCCCGGCAGCTTCACCGATCGTCAGATACCACCCGCGCTCCGGCGCGTACACTGCCGCTTCCTTCCGCCCCTTATCATACAAAATAAAACGCTCGGTATTCAGACGTTCTGCAAAATGCGGAGCCAGAAGCGGTACCTGCCTGTGCTTTGGCTCGAGCTGCGCGACCAGAACACCGGACGGCGCGTCCGCGAACCGGACAAAGCCCTGCAGATGCTGGTATTCTCTGCGTACCATCCGGTTCAGTTCAAAAATCCGCATCACCTCCGATCTGCCAAGATCATTCTTCACCTGCTTTCCAACTGCAAACGCGGTCCTAAGATACTGAAAAACAGCCTGCCCCTTATCTGCTTCCGCGGCCATCAGCGCAACCTCCACATCCTCCCAGATATCCGCGCCCAGCTTTGCCCGGATGCTGCGTGCAACCTTCTGCGCCTTTTCCATGCTGGCCGTCACGGTACGATACTGACAGAACAGCTCGGTCTGCCCGCTCCCGGCCAGCTGAATGCGGATCTCCCGGTTTGGCACCGGATCCGCCCACGCGTCATAAATTCCCGTCAGAATTGCCTCCGGCTGATCGCCGCAGATCATACAAAGCATAACTGTTCCCTCTCTTTCTGTTTCATGTGCTCTCGGAACCTCGTTGTACCTGAATTTGCAGGCGGAATTCCTGCCGGAATATCCAAAAAGCCAATAAACAACTGTTCCAGGAATACATCACGTTCTCAGGATATACGCAGTCCGAAATCGTCAAACAGCGACAGCTGTCTTCCGGTATCCGCGTGGCCGATCCGCCAGTTTGCCCTCTGGTCTGCCGCCATCAGCCCGGCAGTAATAAATCCCTCGTCGATGCGCGACGGAAGCATCTGCCGCCCGCCGCACAGGATGAAATAGTGCGCGCGCTTTAAGACAACGCCAAGCCGCTTCAGGCAGTCATAATCCAGACGCGTGTTTCTCCGGGCACGGAGAATACGCCGCGCGGACTTTACGCCGATTCCTGGCACCCGGAGCAGCTGCTCATACGAAGCCGTCTCCACATCAACCGGAAACTGCTCCAGATGGCGGACGGCCCAGTCGCACTTCGGGTCTAGATACGGATTGAAATTCGGTCTGGATTCGCTTAACAGCTCATCTGCCCGGAACCCATAGTACCGCAGCAGCCAGTCTGCCTGATACAGACGGTGCTCCCGCAGAAGCGGCGGGCCGTCCGGCGTATTGGGAAGCAGGCTGTCGCCGGTTGTATTCAGAAAGCCAGAATAAAACACACGCTTCAGATCATAATTGCGGTACAGCGCCTCTGACACCGCCAGAACCTCATAATCACTCTCGCCGGCCGCCCCGACAATCATCTGCGTGCTCTGCCCGGCCGGAACATAATCGGCAAGCCGTCCTCCCTGCAGCCAGCTCCGCTCCTTCAGAAAACTTCCGCCTGCCAGAAAGCCGCTTCCAATGCTTCCATCTCTTATACCAAGCCGATCCGGCACCGCTCTCGATCCCAGCTGCAGCCTGGTGGCCTGATACGCGCCAAGCGCCGCGCCGTTTGGATTGCTCTGCGTACCGCGCTGAATCAGACGCATCGGACCGAGAATCGTCTTTCTTGTTTTCCCCGGCGCCAGGCGGGACAGCGCTTCTGAGGTCGGAAGCTCCAGATTGACGCTCATGCGGTCAGCCAGATACCCGATCCGCTCCAGCACGCCGCTGTCCGCTCCCGGAATCGCCTTTACGTGAATGTATCCCCGGAACCGGTACTTGAACCGGAGCAGATACAGCGTCTCATAAAGCAGCCCCATCGTATAGGACGGGCTTTTTACCACGCCGGAGCTTAAAAACAGCCCTTCAATATAGTTCCGCTTATAAAACTCCATCGTCAGCGTACAGATCTCTTCCGGCGTAAACGCTGCCCTCGGCACGTCATTGGATGAACGGTTGACACAGTACCGGCAGTCAAACACACAATGGTTGGTCAGCAAAATCTTCAGAAGCGAGATACAGCGGCCGTCCGCGGCAAAGCTGTGGCAGATTCCCGCTTCACAGGCTGAGCCAATGCTGCCCGGCGCTCCGCTCCGTTTGGATCCGCTTGACGTGCAGGCAACGTCATACTTCGCCGCGTCTGCCAGAATATGCAGCTTTTCCTCCAGTGTCATTGTTCCCTGAATCTCCATCGCCATCCCACCTTCTTTTTCAAACACGCTCTTGATCGAACCTTTGTTTAGAACGTATGTGTGTTTTATTATAAGAACATTCGTTTGTTTTGTCAAGTGGATATCGAACAAATATACGTAAGAACACAAAAACAGACGCCCGGCTTCTCTCTTTCAAGCAGAAACCGGGCGCCTGCCCGTAATTCTTTTCACTGCCCGTCAAGGCACAGCAGCTGCAGTCTGCCTTGCTGCCGACAGCGCATTCACCGCCGCGGCCTGCTTTATCTGCTCCGTCAAAGCGGCCCAGCAGTCCGCAAACGCAGCGCGCAGTCAATCAAAGCGCAAACTGGCTATTGTACAGCTCCGCATAGAAACCGCCTTTTGCCAGCAGTTCCTCGTGATTGCCCTGCTCGATGATTTTTCCATCGCGCATGACAAGGATAATGTCCGCTTCGCGGATAGTGGAAAGACGGTGCGCAACGATAAAGCTGGTACGTCCCTTCATCATCTTTGCGAACGCTTCCTGAATCTTGATTTCGGTTCTGGTATCGATCGAGGAGGTTGCCTCGTCCAGAATCAGCATCGGCGGCAGGCTCAGCATGACACGCGCAATGCAGAGCAGCTGCTTCTGTCCCTGGGACAGGCGGCCGCCGTCCTCGCCGATCACGGTATCGTAGCCCTGCGGCAGACGCTTGATAAAGCTGTGCGCATGCGCCGCCTTTGCCGCTTCGATCATCTGCTCTTCCGTCGCGTCCGGCTTTGCCATCATCAGGTTGTCCCGGATTGTTCCCGCCTTCAGCCACGTTTCCTGAAGAACCATCGCGTAGTTGGAGCGCAGACTCTTTCTTGTCAGAGACCGGATATCGTTTGCATCTACACGGATTGCTCCGCCGTCCACATCATAGAAACGCATCAGCAGATTAATCATCGTTGTTTTTCCGCAGCCGGTCGGACCAACAATCGCAACGCGCTGGCCTGGCTTTACCTGCAGGTTAAAGTCCTCAATCAGCTTCTTATCCTTCGTATAAGAGAAATAAACATGTTCGAGCGATACCTTTCCTTTTGCATCTGTCAGCACCTTTGCGTCCGGCGCATCCGGGATCTGCGGCTTTTCCTCGATCAGCTCAAACAGACGGTTTGCGCACGCAAGCGCGTTCTGCAGCTCAGTGACAACACCGGAAATCTCATTGAATGGCTTGGTATACTGGTTTGCGTAGCTCAAAAAGCTGTACAGCTGACCAACATTAATGCCGCCGCGGATCGCGTACAGCGCGCCTGCGATTCCAACTGCCGCGTATACCAGAGCATTGACAAAACGGGTGGACGGATTGGTAATCGATGAGAAGAAGGTCGCGCGCATGGAATAATTTTCCAGACGTCCGTTGATCTCATCAAACTTCTCTAATACCTCGTCCTCCTGACGGAACGCCTGCACAATCTTCTGATTTCCGATCATCTCGTCAATCAGAGTTGTCTGATCGCCTCTCGCCCTGGACTGCAGCTGGAACATAGAAAACGTGCGCTTTGCAATAAATCCTGCCACCAGGAACGAAAGCGGTGTCAGAACAACGACAATCACGGTAATCGCCACATTAATCGTCAGCATGAAAATCAGCGTTCCGAGAATCGTAATGACGCCGGAAAACAGCTGTGTAAAGCCCATCAGCAGACCATCGGAAAACTGATCCGCGTCCGCAATGATCCGGCTCACAATATCTCCGTACGGATGCTGATCCAGATAGGATAACGGAAGCTTTTCCAGATGTGCGAAGGCTTCCTGACGGATATCCTTGACAACACCGTAGGTAATCTTATTGTTGCAGATATTCATCACCCACTGCGCTAACGCGCCGATTCCGATGACAACTGCCATCTGCAGCAGAATCTTCTTAATACCATCAAAATCAACCAGTC
>CAJMMH010000137.1 GCA_905214365.1 uncultured bacterium | reverse complement strand
CCGACAAAAAATCCTCTCGCAAATTCAGGTACAACGAGATTCCGAGAGCACATATGATTGTATGTTTCTTGTAAAGCGGCAGGCCATTTTCTGTCATTGCGGACTGACGCGGTTTGCATTGCCGGCCGCAGGATCAGGATTCGGCTTGCCTGCCGGCGTGCCGTCAAGATCAGAGCCATAAAGCAGGGCTCCAGCTGGCCAGGAATCGACAGCTGCCATATTGGAATCATCCGGCGGGGTGTGTGAGTCGATCATGTGGCGGATCGCCTGCATCCGTTCATCGGTTTCACTGATAATTTCCGCACATTTACGGAGTTCTTCCGTAATATACTCAGTATTGTCAATGTGGCGTTTATACTTCATCTTGTGATCCAGACTGGCCCAGAAATCCATGGCGATGGTACGGTACTGAACCTCTACGCGCATGTATTTCTTTTCGGTTGAAAGGAAAATCGGAATTTCCAGAATCTGATGAAGGCTTCGATAGCCGTTTGGCTTGGGATTCTTGATGTAGTCTCTAGTTTCTAAAACACGGATATCATCCTGCGATGCAAGCAGGTTGGCGACAACATAAATATCCTCAGGAAAGGAACAGATAACGCGGACTCCGGCGATGTCGTTCAGATTATTTTCGATGCTTTCGAGCGTCAGAGGCAGTCCCTTGCGGTTTAATTTCTCCAGAATACTCATCACAGATTTGATTCTGGTCTTGATGCTCTCGAATGGGTTCCGCTGGTGCTGATTGTTGAATTCTTCATAAAGTACTTTAAGTTTGGTCTCAACCTCCATCAGCGCACAGCGGTTATAGGTAATCAGATCCCAGAATGGCTTCAGGGAATTGAAATATTTCTGCGGCTCTTCCAACAGCAGCATCTGGCTGCTGTCCAGCGTTTCTGCCATGATAAAAATCCTCCATAAAAAGCGGCAGATTTTCTGCCGCGAAACGGTTACTGCTTGCGCAACGCCCGAACAGTAACGAAAAATTTTCTGTATTCGTCAATATCTTAGCATATTGCAGAGGGCTGCGCAAGTAAACATTCCATGAAAAAAGACGAAAGGAAAAGAAAAGAAAGAAATGTAATGCCTGTCACGGACAGCACTGAAAAATAAGAATAAATTCCGTCAATAAAAATGATTAAATTTATCACTGGCATTTTGATTTTGTATATGCTAACATAAAATGCAGCAAGGAAATTGATGTAATTTGTTCCTTTGAAGTGTACATTAGAGCGTGTCTGACGGACGCTTTGCAGATTGGCCTGAAAGAAACGGGATTTTGCCGTATCAATATGTGCAGAGGATGCGCGGCAGACTGGGATGCAGGGAAGTCCGGACGCGGACAGAATCATAGAAGGTTGAGAGGTTTATTCATGAAAGGATTTGAAAAGTATCAGAAACAGTTCTTTATGCCGCCGGTCGTCACCCATGACTGGGTGGAGAAAACATATATTGACAAGGCGCCGTCATGGTGTTCCGTTGATTTGCGCGACGGAAATCAGGCTTTGGTTGAGCCGATGAGCCTGGATGAAAAGGTTGAGTTCTTTAAAGTACTGGTAGAGGTTGGCTTTAAGGAAATCGAGGTTGGTTTCCCAGCTGCGTCCGAGACAGAGTATCTGTTCTGCCGTACCCTGATTGAAAATAACCTGATTCCGGATGATGTTACGATTCAGGTTCTGACGCAGGCAAGAGAACATATCATTAAGAAAACCTTCGCTGCGCTGAAGGGCGCGCCGCATGCGGTTGTTCACGTATACAACTCAACGTCGGTTGCTCAGCGTGAGCAGGTATTTAAGAAGTCTAAGGATGAAATTAAGAAGATTGCGGTAGACGGCGCGTCACTTTTAAAGGATCTGGCGGAAAAAACCGAGGGAGATTTTACCTTTGAGTACAGTCCGGAAAGCTTTACCGGAACGGAGATGGAGTATGCGCTGGAGGTCTGCAACGCAGTTCTTGACGTATGGCAGCCGACGCCGGAGCGTAAGGCGATTATTAACCTTCCGGCAACGGTAGAGACAGCAATGCCGCATGTATTTGCCGATCAGGTTGAATATATGCACAAAAACCTGAAGTACCGCAGCGGCGTTGTTCTGAGCCTTCACCCGCACAATGACCGCGGCTGCGGAGTCAGTGACGCGGAGCTTGGTATTCTGGCGGGCGCGGACCGTATTGAGGGTACCTTGTTTGGCAACGGAGAGAGAACCGGAAATGTCGATATTATTACCGTTGCAATGAATATGTTCTCTCAGGGCGTTGATCCGGGTCTTGATTTTACCAATATGAAACACCTGGTAGAGGTTTACGAGCGCGTGACCCGCATGACTGTTCACGATCGTCAGCCGTATGCAGGAAAACTGGTATTCACCGCGTTCTCCGGCTCCCATCAGGACGCAATTGCCAAGGGTATTGCGTGGAGAGAAGCAGGAAAAGCGGATAAGTGGACAGTTCCGTATCTGCCGATTGATCCGAAGGATGTCGGACGTACTTACGATTCTGATGTTATCCGTATTAACAGCCAGTCTGGAAAGGGCGGCGTAAGCTATATCCTCAAGACAAACTTCGGTCTCAGCATTCCGGAGGCAATGCGTGAGGAAGTTGGCTATACTGTAAAGGATGTTTCCGATAAGGAACACAGAGAGCTGACTCCGGCTGTCGTTTATCAGATTTTTGAAGACAATTATGTAACATCCAAGAATGTATTCCAGATTACGGAGTGTCATTTCAAGCAGGAAAACGGTATTGTTGCAAATGCGACGCTGCATCACTGTGATCACAATCAGGTTGTAACCGGAACCGGAAACGGACGTCTTGACGCAGTCAGCAACGCAATCAAGAGCTACTTTAATGTCAGCTATGAACTGAGCTTCTATGAAGAGCATTCTTTGACCAAGGGAAGTTCTTCCAAGGCAGTTGCCTACGTTGGTGTCGTCAGCAACGGCCGCCGTTACTGGGGCGTTGGAATCGACAACGATATTATCAAGGCATCCATCGAAGCGTTGACGGTTGCGGTCAACAAAGTGGAGGAAATCCAGAACGCGCAATTTGCCCGCGACAAGCGTATGGTTGAAATTATGAATTACATCCAGGCAAACTATCTGAATGTCACGCTGGAAAGCCTTTCCGATAAGTTTTACCTTTCCAAGCCATACCTTTCCAAGTACATTAAGGAAAAGTCTGGTATGACCTTCGGCGAGCTGGTGAAGAAAGTGCGATTAAAGAAGGCGAAGACCCTGTTAAAGAGCAGTTCTATGACCGTTGAGAGCATTGCGCTGTCGGTCGGCTATCAGAATGTTGAGCACTTTAACCGCCTGTTCAAGAAGGCGTTTTCTATGACACCGGTACAGTATCGGAATCAGAAGTAAAAACAAGTGCAGAAAAAACAGGATAAGGCGCAGGACAGCACTGAAATCCAAACAGGCAAAGATTGCAGAGAGCAAAGAATCAAAAAATGGTTCTTTGCTCTTTTTTTTCTGTATTTTTGCAATCAGGCTGACAAATCTGCAATATTTTTTTCAGGGCTTCCAGTAAAATAAATACAGAGTTCAGAGCGTGGCCAAGCGGATACTCGCAATTGAAGCAGGGGACTTCCCTGATTTGTTAAAAAACTCTGAAAGATGAATTGTTGGAAAGGAGCCTATATGATGAAAGAAAAACTGCAGCTTGCAGATATGCGTACCGAATATCAGAAACACCCGCTTGGAATGGATGAGGAGCATCCGCGATTTTCCTGGAAATTAGTATCGGAAACTCCGGATGTAAAACAGACTGCGTACCGGATTATCGTTAGATGTAAAGAAGAGTCTGTCTGGGATACGAAAAAAAGGGCAGGTCAGGAATCGGTTGCGGTTCTTTATGCCGGAGCTCCGTTAAAGCCGTGTACGGAATATCAGGTCAGCGTTCAGGTATGGGATAATTGTGACGGGAAGCGGAAGCCGCTGGATGACAGTAAGGAGAATAATGTCATATTCTCCTGAAAAAATTCTGTTGCAAAGATGTTTCAGATCATTGCAGAAAAAATAAAAAAATGAAATGTGTGTCAAATAAAGCATTTACAACTGACATAAGAACGTAATATAATTCCTTTCATGCAGGTGCAGAAAGTATTAATGCACACGCAATAACGAACCGTGGAACAGAGTTGCTGATGCTGGGGGATGGCGGAGGCCACGGTTCGGAATACGGGAAGTTAGGGGGATTTACAATGTACCAGATTGCGGAAGGAATTAAGGGTGTTCATATCCTTGGAGTATTTGAAAATAAGGAATCGCTGGAATCGCTGCTGCGTGCCTGTCCGATCAATCCGAGGAGCAGATATGTACTGATGGAGGTTGGGCTGGACCGGGAGACGGTTCAGGATGTGCTTGCCGCACTCGGTGTCGGAGGAACTATGGCAGGAGCGCAGTATCTGCACGACGCGATTACCATTGCAATGGAAAATTATGAGATGATTGAGCGGATTACGAAGCTGATGTATCCGCAGATTGCCAAAATACACGGGACGACAACAAGCCGTGTGGAACGCGCGATCCGTGTGGCAATCGAAAAATCGTGGGAGGATGCAGATCCGGAATACCGGAAAAAGATCTTCGGCGCAATGGGAGCGGAAGACAGCACCAGGCCGACCAACAGCGAATATATTTCCATGATTGTTCATTATCTGAAATAAACAGCGTAAACTGAACTAAAGCCAATGGTTCTGAACTGTGATTCTGCTGTATGGCAACGCCAAAAAATATTGCTGCAGCGTTTTGCCTGCAGCAGTTCATGACATTGCTATCAATCAGCATCAGGCAGAATACAGATCACTTTTCAGAAAAGAGCGGACAAAATGAATATTCTGACAGCAATATCCAACGGCATGATTCCAGTGGTGATTCTGTGCCTGCTTCTGTACGGACTGAAGCATCGGATTCCGGTTTACGACTGCTTTGTAAGCGGAGCAAAAGAAGGACTTTTGACAGCGGCAAAGGTGTGCCCAACACTGATCGGGCTGATGACAGGCGTAGGCGTGCTTCGGGCAGGAGGTGCGCTGGAAGCGTTTGCTGCGCTGCTTAAACCGGCGGCATCGGCGCTTCATTTTCCTGGAGAACTGGTTCCAGTGACGATTGTGCGGATGTTTTCCTCTTCTGCGGCAACCGGTCTGATTCTGGATGTATTCCGGACTTATGGGCCAGATAGTCCGCAGGGGCTGCTTGCGTCAATCAGCAATTCCTGTACGGAAACAATTTTTTATACCATGTCCGTATACTTTATGGCAGCAGGCGTAACAAAGACCAGATGGACATTGCCGGGTGCGCTGACAGCTACTTTTGCGGGAATTGCTGCGTCAGTTGTTTTGGCTGCATGGCTCATGTAAGAAAAATGTAAGAAACTCAGATATTTCTTACGTTGCATGACATAAAATCGTATGATACCGACTGCTGACAAATGCGTGCTCTTTTGCTATACTGTAATCAGATAAAGATGGCGGCTGTCTTCGGCGCGGAAGGCGAAAGGGCAGCCAGATGTTTCTGATAGTAAGGGGGAACGCATATGAAGAAACATGAACTGAGACTTGGAAGCGCGCTGCTGACTGCGGCGTGTCTGACAGGAAATCTTCTTACTCCGGCGTTCGCGGAAGAAGCGCAGAATTCACAGACAGCAGATTCATGTCCGGTTTGTCTGCAGCCGTGGAATGAAAATGGATATTGTGTGGCGGATTACGCGGCACAGGATGAAAACGGAAATTTTGGAACCGGTCTTCAGCCGGCAGAGCTTACGGTTAATCCGGAGGATCAGCAGCCTGCGTACCGGATTGACAATGCCGGGGAGCTGGCGTGGTTCGCGGCAGGTCTGCAGGCAGGAACACTGCTTTCTGAAAACGCATTCCTGACAGCGGATATTGACTGGTCTGTGATGCCTGATGATTTTTCATGGATTCCGATGGGTTCTTGGGCAGAGAGTGTTTCGGAGAGCCCGTACAATGGAAACTTTGATGGAAATGGCTGGTCCATTTCCAATGTAACGCTTGGCGATACCGCAGATGGTTCTGCAGCCGCATTGTTCGGAGAGATCGGTTCCGGCGCGCAGATCAGAGAACTTGGACTGAAGCATATGACCGTGTCTGTACAGAATACCGCGTATGCGGCAATTCTTTCCGGACGCAATCTGGGTACAATTACCGACTGTTATGTGACGGATTCTTCCGTGGCATCATCCGTGGACGGAGGTACGATATCGGATCTGGCTGCAGTCAATGAAGGAAGCATCCAGAACTGCTACAGCACCGCACAGCTTAATGTCGGCAACAAAGCGGATGGAACACAGGCATCCGTATCCGCGGTTCCGGTAACCGGAAACCTGCAGAAAGGTCAGAATAATCCGTCGCTGATATTTAACAACTATTATTATGACTGGGGAACAGAGACAGAAGCGCCGGACAGCGCAATGGCTGCTGCTATTTCAACGGATGATTTAAAGAGCGGAAAGCTGACTTGGCTTCTGAATCATCAGAGCGATGGAAACTTGCGGATGAATCCGGTATGGGTACAGACGCTGCTGACGCAGGATCAGCAGAATGACGGTATGGTACAGGATGATCCGGCAGTCGGAAGAGTATCACTGGATGAAAACAATGTGGAAACCAGAGAGTCCGGTTCAGTTTACCGGGTTGCGATGGAATACGCTGGTGAGGGTACGATATCTTCAGAATTGTATACGAATGGTACAGTTTCCTTTGCTTCGCTTCCGTCCGATGTTGTATGGCAGAGAAATCTTTCTGATGGACAGACGGTTACAATTACAGAGGACTTTACGGTAGAGCAGGATCTTATTCTGACGCAGCAGACCAGCAGCCAGGAAACGACTGCGCCGGATCAGCCGGAAACTCCACCGGATCAGCCGGAAACTCCACCGGATCAGCAGAAGCAGCAGCTTCAGCTGACAATTACGCTGGCAAACGGAACCTCTTCTATTACGGCGGATGGCCAGCCACTTGATTTGAGCGACTTTACAGTAACCGCGTACCTGGGAGAAATGCCGACAGCGGTTGACGGTATTCAGCTGAGTTTCTTTGATATGAATGGCCAGCCGGTAGGCGTTCCGTCTGAGGCGGGAAGCTATCAGGTTCAGGCAGTTCTTCCGGAGACAGAGCAGTATCTTCCGGCAGCCAGTGCAGCGCTTCCGTTTATGATCACCGCGCAGGAATGCCAGCATGTAAATCAGGCAACGAGAGTGACGGCAGAAGCAACCTGCATGCAGCCGGGAACAGAAGAGATCTACTGTGTTGACTGCGGCGTGGTTCTTGGAACACAGCCGATCGCGCAGCTGACACATAGCTTTACGAACTACCAGATCACGCAGGAAGCGACCTGCCAGAGCAA
>CAJMMH010000136.1 GCA_905214365.1 uncultured bacterium | reverse complement strand
TGCGCCGTGCCGGTATGAACGTTATTTATACACGGACCGAAGATGTCTACGATACCCCATACCAGAAAGCGGTCATTGCCAACAATAACAATGCAGACTATCTCGTTTCCATTCACCGGAACGCAATGCCCACTCCGGGAAGCGCATCCGGAATCGAAGCGCTTGTTTACGCGGACCGGGGCGTTCCCGCTGCCATGGCGCGCGCCATCAATAAAAACCTGGAAGCGGTCGGTTTTCAGAACCGCGGTGTCATTGAGAGGCCGAATCTTGCGATTCTGCGCCGTTCCGCCATGCCTGCAGTGCTGGTGGAAACTGGTTTTATCGACAATCCGATGGATAACCGAATGTTTGATGAAGATTTTGACGCAATTGCCGAAGCAATTGCGGACGGCATTCTCGACACTGTCGGCACAGACGACTCCATAGAAACTGCCCGGCAGATTTCCCTGGAATATGCGGCAGATTCCGCTTTGACTGCCGAGACAGCTGCTCCTTCTGCGCCGGCTCCAGCCTCACCCTTCGCTTCCTTATCATCGGACACCGTTCTATCCGAAGCCTCGCAGATGGCAAATACCGGACCCAAAACCACGGCCTCGCCTCCGCCCCTCTGCGGATCCCCGGCTGTCCCTGACGATGCTCCCCCAGAGCAGATGCCCCGTCTTTACCGCGTTCAGGTCGGCGCGTTCCGCGATCAGAACCGTGCGTACCAGTTCAGCGATATGCTGACCCAGGATGGCTTCCCGTCATTTATTGTGCTGGACGGCGATCTGTATAAGGTCCAGGTCGGCGCGTTTGCCCGCCTTGAAAACGCAGTGCGCATGGAATACCGCCTCCGCGCCGCCGGATATGATACGTATATCACAACCTGAACTTATTATTGCAGTCCGCCCCTGCAAAACTCAGTCTGCCGGATTCTACATCTGCGGCGGATCAGAGCGTATTTGTCAAGCGGATATTCGCAATTGAAGCAGGGGACTTCCTTGATTTGTTTAAAAAAACTGCAGCTTCCGGCATTCTCACAGCCGGTCTGCTGCAGTTTTCTCTTTTGTTTCCCTATGTGCTATCAAAACCTTTTTGTACCTGATTCTGTGAGAAGGTTATCAGTGATCTTCGCTTCCCTGTCCGTAGTACGCGTTTGCTCCGTGCTTGCGGAAGTAATGCTTATCCAGCAGGTACTGCTGCACGCGCGGGTTGCGCGGATTCAGTGTCATGGTCTTGTATGCCATCTCGGCAACCTTATCCAGAACAACCGCATTGTATACCGCTCCCGCCGGTGTTCTTCCCCATGCGAACGGACCATGGTTCTTTACAACAACACCCGGAATTGCCATCGGATCTTTTCCTGCAAAGGTCTCGACAATAACGTTTCCGGTGTTCAGCTCGTATGCTTCTTCGATCTCTTCTGCCGTCAGATCTCTCGTGCACGGAATATCGCCGTAGAAATAATCCGCGTGGGTAGTTCCGAATGCCGGAATGTCCATGCCGGCCTGCGCAAAGGTAACGCCCCAGGTCGAGTGAGTATGGACAACGCCGCCGATCTCCGGAAATGCCTTGTAGAGCACTAGATGGGTCGCGGTATCGGAAGACGGCTTGTACTTTCCTTCTACTACGTTTCCATCCATATCGACAACAACCATATCTTCCCAGGTCATGGTGTCATATCCAACGCCGCTCGGCTTGATTACCATCAGTCCCTTTTCCCGGTCAATTCCGCTGACATTTCCCCAGGTATAGATAACCATTCCCTTTGCTACGAGGTCCATATTTGCCTCATATACATCTTTCTTTAATTGCTCCAGCATTGCTTTTCCTTTCTTTTGTCATGTGATTCCAGATCTTTTTCCGGCTTTTCCGCTTATCTTCCAATGCTCAGGCAAGCTCTGCGGTCAGCTCTAATACGCTGCATGCCGGCAGTGTCAGTGAGATTCCGTTTTCCGTGATCGCCGCGCCGTCAAATGTCTGGCAGGATACCGCATCCGGATTCTCAAATGTGTTATGCGCATGCATCTCCCCGGTCAGGATATTGCCGCTCACTGCTGTTACCTTCTTCTGTGCAACCAGTACGTCAATCGGGTACGCCTCACTGATCGAGTTGTTGGTCAGCGTAATGTGCAGTTTGCCATCCGCTCCGATGGAAACAGACTCAGTCAGATTCGGAATGGAATGCTCTTTGGTTCCGATCTGCTCGGTTTCCATGCTGCTTTCTACCAGATCCGCGTCCTGATGCTGCTTGTACAGCCAGAATACAAACCAGGTTGGCGTCTTTACCAGCTTCTCGCCGTCTGTCAGAAGCACGGACTGAAGGACATTTACCATCTGCGCAATGTTTGCCATCTTTACACGGTCGCAGTGCTTGTTGAACAGATTCAGGTTAATGCCGGCTACCAGCGCGTCGCGCATCGTATTCTGCTGATACAGGAATCCCGGATTGGTGCCCGGCTCTACATCATACCAGGTTCCCCACTCATCGACAATCAGGCCGATCTGCTTATCCGGATCAAACTGATCCATAATCGCGGAATGACGGGTCAGCAGTGTTTCCATGTACAGGGTCTTATCCAGCGTCAGATACCAGTCGTTCTCATCAAACGCTGTCGCGCTGCCCTTCTGATTCCAGTTGTACGGAACGGTGTAATAATGAAGGGATAATCCGTCCATCAGTCCATGCGCGGACGGGGCAATCCGGCGGCAGGTCGTTTCCAGCACCTTCTGCGTCCACTCATAATCGTCAGTATTCGCTCCGCAGGCAATCTTTTTGATCTTTGCGTCCGGATGATACTGGCGCACATACGTCTGATATCTGCGGTACTCCAGCCCATACTGCTCCGGAAGCATATTTCCGCCGCAGCCCCAGTTCTCATTGCCGACGCCGAAGTAATCCACCTTCCACGGCTCCGCATGTCCGTTTTTCTCACGAAGATCCGCCATCGGCGAAACGCCCTCAAATGTCATGTACTCAACCCACTCGGACATCTCCTGCACCGTGCCGCTTCCAAGATTTCCGTTGACATAGGTTTTGCAGCCAAGCTGGCGGCACAGTTCCATATACTCATGCGTTCCGAAGCTGTTGTCCTCAACCACGCCGCCCCAGTGCGTGTTGATCATCTTTTTTCTGGCTTCCTTCGGACCGATTCCGTCCTTCCAGTGATATTCATCCGCAAAGCAGCCGCCCGGCCAGCGCAGCACCGGCACATGAATCTCCTTCAGCGCCTCTACCGCGTCATTGCGGATTCCGTTGGTATTGGGAATCAGGGAATCCTCTCCAACGTATAGTCCTTCATAGATGCACCGTCCTAGATGCTCAGAAAAATGTCCCTGCAGCTCCGGATTGATATGTCCCTTTTTTACTTCCGGATTGATAAAAAGTTTTGCCATAACCCCTCCTGTCCCGGATGCGTCTCCTGCATTCCGGCTCTCCTTTATCGTTTAATGTACTCTCGAAGTCTTTATGCACCTGCCTTTGCGGCTGATTTTACGCTTCCGCGTCCTCCATCAGACGCATTCCCGCGGTGCTTGTAACCGGAAGAGAAAATACGATGGACTTTGCCTTGGAATTCATTCCGGCCTCATCCATAATCGCTTTCATAATCGCCGCGCGCTGTTCGCGCTTTGTTACAATGAAGATCATTTCCTTCTCGGCAGCCAACGTCACACCAAGAAAACGCTCCGCGCCTTCCATCCCGGTTCCCTTTGCGTGAATCACGGTTCCTCCCGCTGCATTGGTCTTCCGCGCCGCATCCATAATCAGCTCAGTATATCCCTGATTCGCAATCACGACAAGCAGCTCATATTTGGTATCCTTCAATGTTGATTCTTCTCCCTTCTGGAAATTCTGATTTTCAGTCAGAAACTGCAGCTGTTTTCTTCCGCCGATACTGGAAAGCGGGATCACAAACGCGACTCCAGTTCCCGGAACGTCGATATTCATCTCTTTCTGCAGTCCGCGCCGTATGGTTTCCCACACTTCTCCGGTCACAAAAGAAAAAATAACCGACTTTTCCGTGTTTTCCAGTCCGAACGAGCTTAAAATTTCGCTTCGCGCCGTTCCTTTTCCCAGCGTAATCAGGTTGACGGCCACTCCGTGCTTCCGATAAAATCCAGCAAACGCCTTTGTATGCTGCCGGTTGATAATTGCAGTCATCAGATACAGTTCACTCATTGCCGCTCACCCCCTACAGTTCAATAATCGCATCGTCATCCGACGCAGATACCGCCGCAGAAATATCCGGATGTGCTCCCTGCGCTTTTCGTCTAGTGCTCATCTGCGAAACAAGACCCATAACCTGAATCGTAATTAACGGCGTCATCGCTACCATCGCCACTACGCCGAAGGCATCTGTCACAACGTTTCCGCCAACTGCCAGACAGGCTCCCTGCGCAAACGGAAGCAGGAAGGTTGCCGTCATCGGACCAGACGCAACGCCTCCGGAGTCAAATGCAATTGCTGTATAAATCTTTGGAACCCGGAATGAGATTGCAAGCGCAATCGCGTATCCAGGCAGAAGGAACCACAGAATCGATATTCCGGTCAGTACCCGGATCATCGCAAGTCCAAGCGACACCGACACGCCGACCGACAGGCCGATTCCCATTGCCCCCGCTGAAATCGCTCCGTCCGTCATCTCCTCAACCTGTTTATTTAACACATAAACCGCCGGCTCTGCCTTTACAATAAAAAAGCCCATCAGCATCGCAATCGGAACAACCAGATACCTGCCGGGTCCTTCAAGACCGGCAAGTACGCTGCCGAGATAATTTCCAGCCGGCATAAAACCAACATTCGCTCCTGTCAGAAACAGCACCAGGCCAATGTATGTATAAACAAGACCGATCAGAATCCTGCGCAGCTGCCTTCTTTGCAGGCGCAGCACCGCGACCTGAAAGCATCCGAAAAAGATCAGAATCGGAAGCAGCGATACCGCGATTTCCTTCAGATAATGTGGAATCTCCACGGCAAACAGCCGCCCAAGCGATATGGAATCGGCAATATCCGGAATCTGTACCGGCGTATAGGCCGCTTGCTCCGGGTGATAAATCAGTCCGAGAAGAAGAACCGCCAGAATCGGCCCGATGGAGCAGAGCGCAACCAGTCCGAAGCTGTCGTCCGCCGCATGACGGTCGTTACGGATTGTCGCCACGCCGACTCCGAGCGCCATAATGAACGGAACGGTCATCGGTCCGGTTGTCACGCCTCCGGAATCAAACGCAACCGCCTGAAAGCTCTTTGGCACTAAAAATACCAGCACAAAGGCCACCACATAACATACAATCAGAATCGGCGGCAGCGCAATACTGAACAGCATACGCAAAAGCGCAGCTACCAAAAACAATCCGACGCCTGCCGCTACCGCAAGAATCAGCACACGGTTCGGCACGGACGGCACCTGGGACGCCAGTACCTGCAGATCCGGCTCAGAAATTGTAATGATAAAGCCAAGCAGAAATGACAGTCCAACGACAATGCCAAGATTTCTTGTTTTTGTCATGCTGCTTCCTACTTTTTCGCCCATGGGCGTCATTGCAAGCTCCGCGCCCAGCGTAAAAAACATCATTCCGACAATCAGCAGCACCGCGCCTGCCAGAAAGCAAAGCAGCACGCTCGACGGAATCGGCGCAATGGTAACGCTGAGTATCAGTACAATCGCTAGAATCGGCAGTACTGCAGCCAGTGCTTCCCGGAGCTTTTCCATCAGGCTTTTCGTCATAATCCTTCCAGTCTTCAATGTGATCTCCCTTCAGTCTGTGTTCTGTTTTCTGTCTTCTATCGCATGTTTGACAAATGCAATTATCTCTGTTTTCCTGTATCAGTTTCCCCATCCTGTCTGATTGGAACGCGCTCCCCGGTTTGCACGCAAGGCTGCTTACAGCATATACATCTCTTCCAGCCGGTTCATACAGGCATCAATACGTGCCCGTTCTTCCCGGTTTACCGGTTTTCCGGAAAAGAAATACACAGTTTCCCCCCTGGCTTCACCCGCTGCTGCCTGATCAGATACCGGATTTGCTGACTGCCGTTCTGACGGATCTGTCTGCGCCATTTCCGCTTTCCCGGCGCTGTCCTGCAGGACTCGCTGCAGCTGACGGATAGTGCCTTCGTTTCCATCCACGAACGCGATCTGTTCCGGAAAAATCCGCCGGAAGTTTTCTTTAAAGTAATTGAAATGCGTGCAGCCAAGCACAACCGCCGCATACGCAGAAAGATCCTTCCCTGTAAGAGCCTGCTCTAAATAGCGGTCTGCCTCTTCCGCCGCGAACAATCCCTGCTCTGCAAGCCGAACCAGTCCCGGCAGCGCAATCAGATCGGCTTCATGCTCATGGTCCACACGCTCTAACAGTCCGTGCAGCTTCTGCCCGGCAATCGTAACCGGAGTCGCAGCAACCAGAATCCGCTTTCCTGACTCGCCGTACAGCTCAACAGCGCGCTTGACCGCAGGCTCCATCCCGACAATCGGAACGGCAAACCGGCTGCGGAACTCCAGATCCGCAACACTGGTCGCCGTATTGCAGGCAATGACAACTGCCTTTGCCTGCTGTTCTTCAAAAAAGTGCAAAATTTCCGAAACAAATCCCCGGATCTCTTCCGGCGTCTTTTCTCCGTACGGAACATGAGCCTCGTCCGCATAATACAAAAACTGTGCGTCCGGCATTACCTTCTTTGCGTGGTGCAGCACCGAAAGTCCTCCCAGTCCCGAATCAAAAATTCCGATTTTCATATGATTAAAGGCACTTTCTGATTGCCTCGATCATCTGCGCGTACTCTTCCTCAGTCAGATACTTCTTATCTGGATTCATCTGGAAGACGCCGCCCCACTCATCCTGTCCGCGATACTTCGGAACCAGATGAACATGCAGATGGCAGCCGGTATCTCCGTACATACCGTAATTCAGCTTGTCCGGATGGAATGCAGCGTGAATTGCCTTTGCCGCACGGGTCACGTCAGCAAAGAAAAGGTTGCGTTCTTCCTCTGTAATATCAACGATCTCGCTCACATGATCCTTATAGGCAACGATGCAGCGTCCCGGCTTGCTCTGCTCCTTGAACAGAATCAGCTGACTGACACCCAGATCACAGATCTTAATTCCAAATTTGTCTAACAGTTCTCCTCCGGCACAATACGCACAGTTCATATCCTTTGCCATAGTCTTGTCCTTTCTTTGCCCGCTCTCCGGGTCTTTGTTTTTTTCTTATGCTTTGTTTTCTGCTGCTTTCAGATTTTCAGCGCTTTCCCTTCACCACTGCTTCCGGCTTTCAGCTGATTCCTTTCCGCCGCTGCCTTAAGAACGCTTCTGGATTCCTTTCATGCTCAGGCCGATCCTCTTTTTCTTCAGATCCACGCTGAGTACCCGTACCTCAACAATATCACCGACCTTC
>CAJMMH010000135.1 GCA_905214365.1 uncultured bacterium | reverse complement strand
TTCCTGCGCCGGTCATCTCACGCAGCTCTTTTACCATACTTGCTGTAATAGCCATTGTTATTTCCTCCAAAAATACTATGCGTCTGCCAGAAAATTACTGTGCGTCTACAAGGGTCTCGATATCAGCTGCTGCATCAGTAGTATCAGCTGCAAGCATCTCCTCGCCAGCCTCAGCAACTTCGTCAACGTTCTCCTCGCCCTGCTTTGCCTCGATAACAGCGTCTGCCATCTTGGAAACGATCAGCTTAACGGCTCTGATAGCATCATCGTTACCCGGGATTACATAGTCAAGCTCTTCCGGATCGCAGTTGGTATCAGCGATACCGATCAGCGGAATACCCAGGGTATGAGCTTCCTGTACGCAGATTCTTTCCTTCTTCGGGTCAACAACGAAGATCGCATCCGGGATCTTCTTCATGTTCTTGATACCGCCAAGGTTCTTCTCAAGCTTGTCCCATTCCTTCTTCAGCTCGATAACTTCCTTCTTCGGCAGTACGTCGAAGGTTCCGTCTTCGGACATGGTCTCGATTGCTTTCAGTCTTGCAATACGGCTCTGGATGGTCTTGAAGTTGGTCAGCATACCGCCGAGCCATCTCTGGTTAACATAGTACATACCGCATCTCTCAGCCTCAGCTGCTACTGCGTCCTGAGCCTGCTTCTTGGTACCAACGAACAGGATTGTGCCGCCCTCTGCAGCGATGTCGAAGATTGCCTTGTAAGCCTCGTCAACCTTGCCTACAGACTTCTGCAGGTCGATGATGTAGATACCGTTTCTCTCGGTGTAGATATACGGAGCCATCTTCGGGTTCCATCTTCTTGTCTGATGTCCAAAATGAACACCGGCTTCCAGCAGCTGCTTCATTGAAATAACGCTCATGGTTTTCTCTCCTTTGGTTATACTTCTGTATGTCGGTCCGTACAGGTCAACTCCATGGGAGCCCCCCCTGTCATCCGCATACATGATTATTTTAGCCATTAGATCATATCACGGGATTTCAAAAATAGCAAGTGTTTTTTTCAATTTTCGGAATTTTTCTTCGGATTTTACGTTACTGTTTACGGTAGGAATTTTCTGAACTGAAAATTCCGTAAGATAATGTAGTGGTTGTGGGATTTTGTCGATTCTGCATGCGAAGCATCGGCAAAATCCGTTACTGTTTGAGCGCAGCGTGAACAGTAACGATTTTACCGGATTCCTCGCAGGATGATCCAACGCGCACATACAAAAAACCCGGATCCGCGCTGAATACGGATCCGGGTTTTGAAAGAAAGGACACTGCCTTGACAGTTACATCTTTTCCATATTAATCTTTCCAAGCTCATCAAATACCACGTCGTTCAGAACCTTGATGTAGGTTCCCTTCATGCCGGACGAACGGGACTCGATGACGCCGGCGCTCTCGAACTTGCGAAGCGCGTTGACGATCACGGAACGGGTGATGCCGATGCGGTCGGCAATCTTGCTGGCTACGAGTACGCCCTCGTTTCCGTCGAGCTCCTTGAAGATGTGAACGATTGCCTCCAGCTCGGAATAGCTGAGGGTGCTGATCGCGGACTTAACGATCTGCTGCTTGCGGGTTTCCTCGGCATTTTCCTCGTTGACGGAACGCATCATTTCAAGGCCGACTACGGTTGTGCCGTACTCGCTGAGGATGATATCGTCGATATCGTACGGATCACCGCACTTGTAGATGAACAGGGTTCCAAGGCGCTCACCCGCAATGTCGATCGGGGTGATAATTGCCTTGTACTTCTGTCCGTTCTCTTCGTTGAAGCCAAGCGTCGCAAGATTGACATTTTCCTTGGTGGACAGTACGCTGAGCAGACGCTCATTGAGCATATTGTCAACCAGGGACCCGATCTTGTTTTCCATCAGCTCATCAATGACATCAACGCCCTGCCATACGCTGAATCCCAGAACCTTGCCCTTGCGGCTGAGTACCAGGATGTTGGACTCCAGAATCTCGCTCAATACGGAGCAGATATCGCTGAAGACCACTTTGCTGGTATTGTTGTTATGCAAAAGCTTATTGATTTTTCTGGTTTTATCTAACAACTGCACGCTCATACCATTTCCTCCAAATAAAAGCTTTAATATGGGTATATCATAGCATAATTTTTTGAAAGAAACAAGTAATTTTTCAAAATTTGTCTGAAAATTTTTTGACTTCAAATCATGATCCCAAATTTTCTGTGCAAAAAATTCCGTAAAACGCGGCAGCAGTTATATTTTTACTTTTCGCTGACGGGTTCAGTATATCCGCAGGCTTCGTTGCTGCAGCAGTTCTTATTTCCCTTTACAATCAGATAGCTTCCGCATTTCGGGCAGTTTTTTCCGCTCGGTCTGGACCAGGACATGAAATCGCATTCCGGATTGTTTTCGCAGCCGTAATACTTTCTGCCCTTCTTGGTCTTCCGGATGACAATTTCCTTTCCGCACTTCGGACACTTCATGCCGATCTTTTCCAGATACGGCTTAGTGTTGCGGCAGTCCGGGAAGCCCGGGCACGCGAGGAACTTGCCGTGTGGACCATACTTGATGACCATCTGGCGTCCGCAGAGTTCGCAGTACTCGTCAGACAGCTCATCCTGTACCTTTACGTGCTCTAACTCTTCGTTCGCAACCCGGACTGCTTCCGCCAGATCCGGATAGAAGTTGCGGACAACGTCCTTCCAGTACAGCTTTCCTTCGCTGACCATATCAAGCAGAGACTCCAGGTTCGCGGTAAACTCGGTATCAACAAAGGTCGGGAAGGACTGCTCCATGATGTGGTTGACGATTTCACCGAGCTCGGTCACATACAGGTTCTTCTTTTCCTTGATGATATAATGTCTGGCAAGAATCGTGGTGATGGTCGGCGCGTACGTGGACGGACGGCCGATTCCCTTCTCTTCCATCGACTTGACTAACGATGCTTCGGTGTAGTGCGCGGGCGGCTGGGTAAAATGCTGCTCCGGCTTCCACTCGGCAACGGTCAGCTCCATTCCCTTCTGCAGCGCCAGAACGGACTGATCGTTTGTCTCTTTCTCTTCGTCCGGCACGTAAACATTGAGGAAACCGTCAAACGCGACATGGGAGCTGGTGGACGTAAACTGATATCCGGCAGCCTCCAGCTTTGCCTGCGTCATCTGGTACTTCGCGTCCGCCATGCGGCTTGCGGCAAAGCGTTTCCAGATCAGCTGATACAGACGGAACTGGTCGCGGCTTAACGACTCCTTCACGCGGACCGGCTCTAAGCGGATGTTGGTCGGACGGATCGCCTCGTGCGCGTCCTGGATCTTTCCGGCTGACGCGGACTCTCTCGGATTCTGCGTGATATACTGCGAACCGTACGCTTCTGTAATGTAGGCGCGCGCCGCCTCATCTGCCTCCGCTGCGATACGCGTGGAATCGGTACGCAGATAGGTGATCAGACCAATCGTGCCTTCTCCGGCAACGTCAATTCCTTCGTACAACTGCTGCGCCAGACGCATGGTCTTCTGCGTGGAGAAGTTGAGGACATTTGCCGCTTCCTGCTGCAGAGTGCTGGTGGTAAACGGAAGGGGCGCTTTGCGGCTGCGCTCTCTGGTCTGCAGATCAACCACCGTTACCTGCTTTCCTTCGATCGCCTTCATGATTGCTTCTGCCTGTTCTTTACTTGCAATGCCCTCTTTTTTCCCGTTTGTTCCATAATAATGGGCGGTCAGCGGCTTCTTTAACCCGGACGCGGTAAGATCCACGTCCAGGCTCCAGTACTCTTCCGGAATAAACGCGCTGATTTCCTCCTCGCGGCTGCAGATCAGACGCAGGGCAACAGACTGCACACGTCCGGCGCTCAGACCGCGCTTTACCTTTGCCCAGAGTACCGGGCTGATCTCATATCCTACCATGCGGTCGAGAATTCGTCTGGTCTGCTGCGCGTCTACCAGGTTCTGGTCGATCTTGCGCGGTTCCTTTAACGACGCCTTGACTGCTGTTTTTGTAATTTCATTGAATGTTATCCGGTGGATATCCTTCTCTTCCAGATTCAGAGCTTTGCTCAGATGCCAGGAAATTGCCTCTCCTTCGCGGTCAGGGTCAGTTGCCAGATAGACCTTATCCGCTTTCTTTACTTCCTTGCGAAGCCCCGCAAGAATATCGCCCTTTCCCCGGATTGTGATATATTTGGGTTCGTAATCATGTGCGACGTCAACGCCGAGCTGACTCTTCGGAAGATCTCTTACATGTCCGTTTGAAGCCATAACCTCATAATTGGAACCAAGAAACTTCTTGATGGTCTTGACCTTGGCCGGAGACTCCACAATTACCAGATATTTTGCCATATTTCCCTCCAGGTTGATAATGTACTCTCGGAGTCTTCTCATAAAATCAGACATAAAAAATTCAAGAATACATTGATACTGACAGATATTTTCGGAACAATATCGCAACCCACTATACTCTATTCGCTCTGACTTTGCAAGCTTTTTTTCCTTCAAACGGATATTTTTCACAGAGTTAGGGCAGATTTTACATGACCGCCCGGCGGCACTAACGTCGTTCTCCGGTAATAATTGCGCGGATTTTGGCAGGCGTAGCCTTTGATTTCCAGCTGCAGAAGAAGCTGAAACAACGTCCCTGCCGGGTACCCGGTCTGCTCTAACAGCGTCTCCATATGGGACGGTTCCCGGGAAAGAACGCTGTATACGTCCTCTTCCCTTCCTTCGAGCGGGACGGTCCCGCAGGAAAATTCCTCCGCGATTCCCGCCTCGAGCGTCATGCGCAGATCCTCTAACAGATCCTGCGGCTTCTGCAGAAGGATGGCTCCATTCCGGATGAGCGCGTGGCAGCCGAAACTTAACGCGGAATCAATGCGTCCCGGAACCGCATAGACCAGTCTGCCCTGCTCGGCCGCGTCGTTTGCTGTGATCAGCGAACCGCTGCGTTCTCTGGCTTCGATCACAATGACAGCATCGGAAATTCCGCTGATGATACGGTTTCTCCGCACAAACATCCAGCCGCGCGGCGATGTTTTCGGCAGCATTTCTGAAAGAACGCCTCCGTTCTGGATGAGGTTTTCGTACAGTTCACAGCATTCCTTCGGATAGCAGAGATCCACGCCTCCGCCGAGCACAGCGAAGGAGCTTCCTGCATGCTCTACAGCCGCGTTCTGGGCGGTGCTGTCAATCCCTCCCGCCATGCCGCTGATGACCTGGATTCCCGCCCTGGACAATGCCCGTCCGAAATACGATGCGCAGTCTCTTCCGTAGGCGCTGCAGGCGCGCGCGCCGACAATCGCGACGCTCGGGCGGCTGTTGTCGGGAAGTCTTCCGCGCACAAACAGGCCGGCCGGACTGTCGGGAATTTCCTTCAGTCTTGCCGGATACCCGTCCATCTCCCGTCCGACAAAGCGGATTCCCATTTTTTCCAGATCTTCATAGCTTTCCAAAATCATCTCCCGGTTGTCCCGGTGCAGCTTCAATACCTTTTTCTCCCGCTCCGTCAGTCCTTTCAGACTGTCTAATTCCCGGTCCGTCAGTTCCATCAGCCCGTATGGTCCTCCCAGTTCCTCTAACAGGCAATTCAGACGGTCCATGCGGATCGTCAGCAGATGGCTGGCCCAGTACCAGCCTCTGTTCAGTTCAGTTGCATCCATGTCTATACTCCCTTATTACAACCCCCAATATTTTTTATCCAGCCCGCGATAGCCGATTGCCTCGGACAAATGCTCTTCCCGGATCTGCTCTTCTCCCGCCAGATCCGCAATGGTCCGCGCCACACGCAGAATCCGGTCGTGCGCGCGGGCAGACAGACCAAGCGTCTCAAATGCCTGCGCAAGCAGTGCTTCCCCCTGTCGATTCAGTCTGCAGTAACGGGAAAGCGCGCTGTGCGGCAGCGAAGCATTGCTTCGGATTCCGGTATTTTTGTATCGTTCCCGCTGAATCTGCGCCGCCCGCTCCACGCGTGCCCGGATCTGCGCGGAAGACTCCTCCTTCGCCTCCTGAGACAGCTCCGTGTACCCGGTCTGCCCGGCTTCCGCGCAGATATCCATACGGTCTAAAAGCGGCTGGGAAACCCGGCTTAAGTAACGGTCTACACTTCCCTTGCTGCAGCGGCAGCGCCGTCTGTCCGGGTAATAGCCGCACGGACACGGATTCATTGCCGCCGCAAGCATCAGCCTGGCCGGATAGACGATGGAATTTCGCAGACGGCTGACTGCGATTACTCCATCTTCAAGCGGCTGCCGCAGCGCCTCTAAGATCTGTCTTGGAAACTCCGGCAGCTCATCTAAAAACAGGATGCCGCCGCTTGCCAGACTGATTTCGCCGGGCCTTGCGAGCGGGCCGCCTCCCGTCATTGCCTGAAGCGTCACCGAATGGTGCGGTGCGCGGAACGGCCGCGCAGCAATCAGGCCCTGCGCCGGGTCAAGCATCCCTGCCAGACTGTATATCTTTGAGATTTCCACCTGTTCCTCCTGGCTCATAGACGGCAGGATCGTCGCAAGCCGCCGCGCCGCCATGGTCTTTCCGGAGCCTGGCGGTCCAAGATACAGAATGTTATGAAGACCGGCAGCCGCCACCTCACTCGCCCGCCGCAGGAAGCACTGGCCCTTCAGCTCGGAAAAATCCACATCCATGCCAGTTTCACTGTCAAATCCGGAATCAATTTCTTTGTTTCCGTTTTCGCCGCCGGATCCGTTTCTTCCGCTTCCATCGCTTTTGCCCATTCCGGCTGAACCTTTGGACAAAACGGCAAAAACGGCTTCCTCCGGATTCTGCAGCAGGCGCACTGCTTCTTTGAGATTATGTACGCCCACGGCGCGGATTCCCGGGCAGCAGGCGGCTTCCGGCGCATTGACGGCCGGAACCATTGCTTTCGTGATTCCCTGCCCGCTGCCGCAGCCTGCAAGCGTCAGAGTCCCCGCGACGGGTTTCAGGCTCCCGTCCAGTCCAAGCTCCCCGACCAGAAGCCATCCGTTTGCCGCTTCCTTTGGAAGATAGCCGCACGCAGTCAGGATTGCCGCCGCAATCGGCAGATCAAAGCTGTTTCCATGCTTACGCAGATCAGCCGGAGAAAGGCTGACTGTCAGGCGGCAGGGCGGCACCGGATATCCGGAATTTTTCATGGCGGTCCGCACCCGTTCCCGCGCCTCCCTTACCTCTGACGCCAGATATCCGACCATCTCAAACGACGGCAGACCGTCTCCGGCATCCGCTTCCACAGCGACCAGAATCCCGTCGATTCCGACCGCCGCTCCCGTATATACCTTTGCATACATGTACGTTCATTCCTTCCTATAATGGCAAGCCCTTCCTGTGTCATAAACAGGCTTTTGTTTTGCAGCGCGTATCCAAAGCATTCCGCGCTGCCGCATCCTCATAAATACAGGGATTGTTTAACAAATCATGAAAGTCCCCTGCTTCAATTGCGAAGAGCAATAAGCAGTGGGTGGGGACTTGCTT
>CAJMMH010000134.1 GCA_905214365.1 uncultured bacterium | reverse complement strand
TTCCGCAGCAGAGGGCGCAAAATTTGCCGCAACCATGAATGAGTTTGCCGAAACCATCAACCGTCTTGGCGAGAACAGAAAGTTGAGGGATCTGCGATGCAAGAAATAAAGGAATTACTCGGAAAGAAGATCGGTGAGCTGCTGGATAACGGCACCGTAGACCGTGTTGCAGGCTGGAAGGCCGGCGAGTTCTGCTACGATGTCAGTCCGGCGGTATTCACAAAGGATACAGTCGATGAACTGTTATACAACAGCTTCTGCGGAGCAAACCAGAGCAAGTTCCTGGTTGGCGCGACGGCAGGAGCGCCTGCGGAGGGAGAGGGCAAGCTTCTCGCTCTGTTAAAGCCCTGCGATACTTACAGCTACAATCAGCTGATCAAGGAGCACCGCATCAACCCGGACCGGATTTACGCGCTTGGCGTTCCGTGTACCGGAATGGTTGATATCAACAAGCTGAGAGATCTTGGAATCACCGGAATTACCGCGGTAGAGGAAGAAGGCGATACGCTGAAGGTTTCCACCATTTATGGTGATACCGAGTGCAAAAAGCAGGATGTGCTGCTGGAGCGCTGCATGGTATGTAAGGGCAAGAAGCATGTAGCCGGAGACGAGATGTTAATTCCGGACGAGGAAGCGCCGGAGGTTCCGGTTTCCGCTGACCGTATGGCAGAGGTCGCGAAGTTAGAGGCAATGACCGAGGAAGAGCGTTTTGACTTCTGGAGAAGCCAGCTGTCCAAGTGTATCCGCTGCAATGCCTGCCGCAATGCCTGTCCTGCCTGCACCTGCCGTACCTGCGTTTTTGATAACGCAAATTCCGGTGTGGCTGCAAAGGTAAATACGACCGATTTTGAAGAAAATATGTTCCACATCATCCGCGCTTTCCATGTAGCGGGACGCTGCACGGACTGCGGCGAGTGCAGCCGGGTATGTCCGCAGAATATTCCGCTCCATCTGCTGAACCGGAAATTCATCAAGGATATCGACGAGTTCTACGGCGAGTATCAGGCCGGCGCCGATACCGAGTCCAGAGGACCGCTGATTTCCTACACCAAGGAAGACTGCGAGCCGAGCATCGTAATGGAGAGGGGTGAGTGATCATGTTAAAGATAGCAGTAAATGAAATCAGCCGTCTGTATGATGTCCTTGCCTCGTTCGGAAAACTTTACCTTCCGATTGAGAAGGCAAAGGAGGTTGAGTTCGGCGAGTATACGCCGGACGCAAAGGTTCGTCTGGACGCGCTCCAGACGGTAAAGTCCGCAAAAGACATGTTCTTCTCCTTCAGCGAGGATCTGATGAAGTTCCATATGGACGGAAAGTCCATTTCCGTGGAGGCGGCAGAGCGTGTGCAGGAGGATTTCGTCGTATTTGGAGTCAGAGCCTGCGACGCAAGAAGCTTTTCCATTCTGGACAAGGTTTTCCTTGCCGAGCCGCAGGATACCTTCTACGCGGCAAAAAGAGAGCATGGTATTGTTGTTTCCATGGCATGTCATAAACCGGATGAGACCTGCTTTTGCCAGACCTTCGGCATCGATCCGACCAAGCCGGAGGGCGATGTAGTGACCTGGATTGCTGACGGTGCTCTTTACTGGGAAGCGCAGACCGAAAAGGGACAGAAGCTGACCGAAGCGGTAAAGAGCGTGTTTGAAGAGAGCGGCGGCGAGGCGGTTGAGAAGCAGCGTGAGCAGGTAAAGGCGATTCTGCCGAAGCTTCCGCTTGCTGGCCTGGATTTGTCTTACTTTACCAGCCATCCGGAGCTGGAAATCTTCAGCCGTCCGGAGTGGAAGGAGCTGTCGAGCCATTGTCTTGGCTGCGGAACCTGTACGTTTGTCTGCCCGACCTGTCAGTGCTACGATGTGCGTGACTTTAACAACGGCCATGGCATTGAGCGTTACCGCTGCTGGGATTCCTGCATGTACCGTGATTTCACCATGATGGCACACGGTACAAACCGGAAATCACAGGTTGAGCGTTTCCGTCAGAGATTCATGCACAAGCTGGTTTACAACCCGATCAACCGTGACGGAGAGTTCGGCTGCGTCGGCTGTGGACGCTGTCTCAAGAAGTGTCCGATTTCGATGAATATTGTAAAGGTAGCCCGCACGCTTTCCGCGCCGCAGGCTGCTGAAAACGCAGGAGGTGAACAGGCATGAGCAGAGAAGAATTAGTTCCCGTACTCGGCGTGGTAACGGATATCCGCAAGGATACGCCGGACGTTAAGACCTTCCGCGTAGTAACGCCGGACGGCAAAAAGGCGTTTGAGCATAAGCCGGGACAGTGCGCGATGCTTTCCATTCCGGGTGTCGGCGAGGGTATGTTTTCCATTACCTCTTCTCCGACTAACGAGGAGTTTATGGAATTTTCCATTAAGAAGTGCGGATGCCTGACCAACTGGCTTCATCAGATGGAGCCCGGTCAGATGGTAACCATCCGCGGACCGTACGGAAACGGATTTCCGGTTGATACGGAGCTGAAGGGAAAGAACCTTCTGTTCATCGCCGGCGGTATCGGTCTGGCTCCGCTTCGTTCCGTTATCAACTATTGCCGTCATTACCGTGACAATTACGGCGATATTGATATTATTTACGGTTCCCGTTCCAAGGATGATCTGGTTGACTATGATGAGATCGAAGAGCAGTGGTGCCGGGAAGCCGGAATTAACGTACATCTGACGATCGACCGCCCGCAGGAGGGGTGGGACGGACATGTCGGTTTCGTACCGAACTACGTCAAGGAGCTGAATCTTTCCGTAGACAAGACGGTACTGATCTGCGGTCCGCCAATCATGATCAAGTTTACGCTGCAGAACCTGCAGGAGCTTGGCTTTGCCCGTTCCCAGGTTTATACAACGATGGAGCTGCGTATGAAGTGCGGTATCGGAAAGTGCGGCCGCTGCAACATCGGTTCCAAGTATGTATGCAAGGATGGCCCTGTATTCCGCTTTGATCAGCTGGATGAGCTGCCGGACGAGTATTAATAGCAGCAATCCGGTTATGAGCAAGTAGCAAAGCGGACTGCAAGGGTCCGCTTGACCGACATTTTTGGAGGTAAAGGTATAAAATGGACGAGATGATTAATGTTTACTTATATGGCAAGAAATACAGCGTGCCGGCCAGCCTGACTATCATGGAAGCCTTTGAGTATTCCGGTTACCAGCTGGTGCGCGGCTGCGGCTGCCGCAACGGATTCTGCGGTGCCTGTGCAACGATCTACCGCATTAAGGGAGAGAATACGCTGCACGGATGTCTGGCATGCAGCACCAAGGTTGAGGACAACATGTGCGTTGCTTCCCTTCCGTTCTTCCCGCTGGAGAAGAAGCTTTACACCATCGAGGAGATCCGCCCAACGCAGGAGATTATGATGCAGCTGTACCCGGAAATCTACGCATGTATCGGCTGCAACGCCTGCACCAAGGCATGTACCCAGCAGCTGAATGTTATGCAGTATATCGCGTATGCACAGCGCGGCGAGTATGAGAAGTGTGCGGAGGAGTCCTTTGACTGCGTTATGTGCGGCGTATGTTCTTCCCGCTGCCCGGCAGGAATTTCTCACCCGCAGGTAGCTCTGCTTGCAAGACGTCTGACTGGAAAGTATATTAAGCCGGAGTCCAAGCAGCTGAATGAGCGTGTAGAAGAAATTGCAGAGGGTAAGTTTAACGGCGCAATGGAAGACATCATGGGCAAGTCGATTGACGAGCTGAAAGAGATGTACAATACCAGAGTGATCGAGAAGTAAGGAGGAGAAGGACATGAGTTTTCCGTATACCGAGGAAATGATGGAATCCGTCGCAAAGGTAGAGGCTACCAGAGCCGAGCGTATGAAGACGGAGCCGAGACGTATGACCGCTGATGAGAAGGATGCCTTACTTCAGCAGTATCATCCGGATTACAATCTGGCAAGCTTTGCACAGATCGAAGTAGGACCGAACAAGGGCGAGAAGGCGCCGAAGGAGTTAGTTGAGTTGCTGCAGGCAAACAGCCGTGTCAGAGGTATGAACCTGGATCTGACCCATCCGGACTACGATACTGATGTACTGATTATCGGAGGCGGCGGTTCCGGTGCTTCCGCAGCTATCGAGGCGCATGAGGCGGGAGCAAACGTTCTGATCGTAACCAAGCTTCGTATCGGCGATGCAAACACGATGATGGCAGAAGGCGGCATCCAGGCTGCCGACAAGGAGAATGACTCTCCGGCACAGCATTATCTGGATGTTATGGGCGGCGGACACTTCGCAAACGTTCCGGAGCTGGTTGAGAAGCTGGTTACGGACGGACCGGAGGCAATTCAGTGGCTGAATCGTCTCGGCGTTCTGTTTGATAAGGACGCGGACGGCAACATGATCACCACTCACGGCGGCGGTACTTCCCGCAAGAGAATGCACGCGGCAGCCGATTATTCCGGTGCTGAGATCATGAGAGTTCTGCGTGACGAGGTTCAGAACCGCAGAATCCCGATCGTTGATTTCACATCCGCAATCGAGATCATCAAGGATACCGAGGGCAAGGCAGCAGGAGCCGTTCTTCAGAACATGGAGACCGGAGAGCTGATGATTGCGCGCGCAAAGTGCGTTATCATTGCAACTGGAGGCGCAGGCCGTCTGCATTATCAGGGATTCCCGACCTCCAACCATTACGGCGCGACTGCTGACGGTCTCGTTCTGGCATACCGCGCAGGTGCGAGACTGCTGTATCAGGATACCCTGCAGTATCATCCGACCGGCGTTGCGTTTCCATCTCAGATTTACGGCGCGCTTGTTACTGAGAAGGTCCGCTCCATGGGCGCTCAGTTCGTTAACGTAAACGGAGAGGCATTTATGCATCCGCTGGAAACCCGTGATGTAGCGGCATCCGGCGTAATCCGTGAGGTTTCCAGAGGAAACGGTGTGCATACTCCGCTCCGCGACGGTATCTGGCTGGACAGCCCGATGATCGACAAGATTAATGGCGAGGGCACCCTGGAGAAGAGACTTCCGGGTATGCTTCGTATGTACATGAGATATGATATTGATATGAGAAAGGTTCCGATTGTTATTTATCCGACCCTTCATTATCAGAACGGCGGTGTTCGTGTAACCGTAGACAGCATGTCTGACGTTGAGAATCTGTACGTAGCAGGCGAAGCTGCCGGCGGTGTTCATGGAAGAAACCGTCTGATGGGTAACTCTCTGCTGGATGTTATCGTATTCGGCCGCAACGCCGGAAAGGAAGCTGGAAAGAAGTTCCGCAGCGTAACCCTTTCCGATCTGACCCTGAGCCACGTTGATTCCTTCGCAAAGGAGTGCGAGGCTGCAGGCATCCATACCGATGAGGTATCCCCGAAGATTCTTCCGGATTACAGAAGAAAGAAGAACAACAACGGGATCTGGGACTAAAATTTCGGAACAATAAAACAGATACCGGCGGGTAATCGTCAGTAAGAGGTCAGGCAGGCTGGTGTATAATCAGTCTGCCTGATTTTTGCATGATGGCGCTTCGGCGGCTGCCGACAGTTTCTGAATCTGAGCAGCTGAGCTGCCTGATTTTGCAGCCTGTCTGATATTCATAAATTGCGGGAGCACACTACAAATGAAGAAAGGAATATGGGAAGGTAAATGGATTTTATCAATGAGGTGATTGCAAATTCCGTCTTTCAAGTATTTATGATTGCGGTATTTGGCTATCTGATTGGGTGCATTACGATTAAAGGGATTGAGATCGGCGATGCGGGAGTTTTACTGGCTGCTTTGGTAGCAGGACATTTTGGGGTTTCTGTTCCTGGCTTTGTCAACAGCCTTGGCGTTGTTTTGTTTGTCGCGTCTGTTGGTCTGATTGCCGGACCGAAGTTTTTCCATAACTTTGTGAAAAATATTAAGTCATACGTGCTGCTTGGTCTCTGCATTATTGCGACCGGGGCGGTATGCACAATTGCAATTACGTTGATTAGCGGGATTGATTCGTCTCTGGCTGCCGGTCTGATGTCAGGCGCGCTGACCAGTACGCCGGGACTTGCCGCGGCGCAGGAAGCGGCAGGGGAGGCCGGGGAACACATGGTTTCTGTCGGCTACGGAATTGCGTATCCGTTCGGTGTGTTCGGTGTTGTTCTGTTTGTTCAGCTGATGCCGAAGTTTCTGCGTGTTGACATGAAGGAAGAGCGTAAACGCTTAGAAGCGGCTTCGGAACAGAATAAACCGGCAGAACTGAAGAAAAAATGGTTTGCGGTTGAGCATCTGGGTATGATGCCGTTATGTCTGACGGTAACGCTTGGCGTTATTATTGGTCTGATTGCCATTCCGCTTCCGGGCGGAGCAACCTTCTCGCTCGGAACATCCGGCGGGCCGTTGATTGCCGGTCTGATCATCGGCCATTTTGGGCATATCGGACCGATTGACCAGCATCCGAGAAAAACGCTGTTAGAGTGCATGCGCGAGTTTGGTCTGATTCTGTTCCTGATCGGAGCAGGAACCAAGGGCGGCGCAGGCTTTGTGGAGATTCTTCGTCAGCATGGAGCGATGTTGTTTGTTTATGGAGCGATTATTACATTAGTTCCGATGGCAGTTGGGTATCTGTTCGCAAGAAAGGTGCTGAAACTTCCGATTCTGGACAATATGGGAGCGCTCTGCGGCGGTATGACTAGCACCCCTGCGCTCGGAACCTTAATTCAGGTGTCCGGAACAGATGATGTGGCGACTGCTTACGCATCTACCTATCCGGTAGCGTTAGTTGCCGTCGTGCTGGCGGAGCAGCTGATAGTGCTGCTGTTTTGATGCCTGAATCCGTTCGGCAGGTGCGCTGCGGCGGAGTAAAACCCGGAATTTTCCCAGGCGGATATTGGCAAGGAAAAATTCCGGGTTTTGTATGCTGTTTTACCGATGCTGTTTAGCAGCTGCGGCAGTTGTGCGAAGTGAATCCGGCATATAAAATGCACCGGTGTCAGATGCTTCCGTCTGTAATCAGATATTTATTGACCAGAGAAAGCGGAAGGGTGCTGACGTTCAGGAATGCGCGGTACATAGACGATTCAGAGGAATAATCCGCATTGATGGAATCAAACAGATCCACCATCTGATAGTATCCGAACGCGTACGGCAGATAAGCGCCTGGATCATTGGCAACAGTATCGTACAGGGACTGGCAGCTGTCAGTAGTGATTCCGCTCAGGTAATCGGATAAAAACGAGGCAATGTCTTCGTTAGTCCAGTCCTTGGCATTCACGCCGATATCGACCAGTGCGGAGAGCGCCATGTTGATGGAAGAGTTATACCAGTAGATATCAGCAGTGTCTTCATCAACGCCGGCCCAATCAAGAGACATCCGTTCCACATAAAACGCCCAGCCCTCGGACGTTCCAGTGCAGCTAAGCAGCGCTTCCAGCGGATATGCCGATACATACTGCCTTGTATACTGCGTCTGGTACAGATGTCCGGGAAAGCCTTCGTGCGAGCTGAACCCCAGCTTCAAAGGCGAACAGCTGAATGAAAAATCCAACAT
>CAJMMH010000133.1 GCA_905214365.1 uncultured bacterium | reverse complement strand
AATCATCACGTCCCTAAAGCAGGAGGGAGACATCCTGAAAAAGCCGATCCGGTACATTCCGGATCCAGTAACCTTTGAGAATTATATCAGAGCATGGGTTAACTGCAATTTTAGCCGGTACTTTGGAAATTCCATGAAGATTGCGCTGGTATCTGTTATCTGCATCGTTGTCATTGCGATTATGGTAGGATACGCGTTAAGCCGTTACCGTTTTAAGGGACGCAATCTGTTTATGCTCCTGCTTCTGTGCATTCAGTTCATCCCGCATGCGGTACTTCTGATTCCGCTGTTCAATACCTTCCATGCGATGCATCTGATTGGAAAGCCGTTAGCGGTTATCCTGGTCTGCATTACGTTCCAGTTCCCGTTTAACTCAATTCTGATGCGGGGCTTTATCAGCGGTATTCCATATACGTTGGAAGAGGCGGCGCAGATTGATGGATGCAGCCGGTTTATGGCGGTTATTAAGGTAATTCTGCCGATGCTTGTGCCGGGTATTGTGACGACAGCGGCATTTGCGTTCATTGGCGTATGGAATGAGTTTCTGTTCAGTATGATGTTTTTGAATGATGCCGCGAACTATACAATCCCGATCGGTCTGAAGATGATGCAGGGCGAGTACAATATCAGCTATGGAGCGATGGCGGCAGGCGCGATCATCGCAATGTTAGTTCCGGTTGTTCTGTTTGCGTACCTGCAGAAATACCTGGTAACAGGACTGAGCGCAGGAGCGGTCAAGGGTTGATAATGAACACAGATAAGTATTTCCCGCATTTCGGGTGCGCCGAGCGTAAACAGCGGGATGGGGAGAAGCTTTACACAGCAGGCGTCGCAGGGATGCGCGGCAGATAAAAGATAAAAAAGGAAAAAAAATTACTATAAAAAGTGAAAAGAAAAAGGAGAAAGAACGATGAGAAAGATGAAGAAAATGTCATTGGTACTGGCAGCGGCAACCGCAATGAGCGCATTCGGAGCAATTCCGGCGATGGCGGATACGTCTTCGGATCCAGTGGAGATTACCTATTGGGATCAGAACGCGAATGAGGTTCGTACACAGATCTTTACACACCTGATTGAAGAATTTGAGAAAGAAAATCCGGATATTAAGGTAAACTTTGTGCCGATTCCGGCATCTGAGGCAAAGGCAAAGTATGATGTAGCGATTCAGTCCAATACCGCTCCGGACTGCGGCGGCGTTTCTCAGTACTGGATGAGTGATTTTATCGTTCAGGGCGCATTGGTTGCTCTGGATGATTATATGGAGGACTGGGATGACGCACAGTATCTGCTGGATATGTATCAGCAGTCGATCAAGGATATGGCTCCAGATGGAAATACCTATGCGCTCGCAAACTCGGTAACACTTCCGACTGTGTGGATTAACAATCAGATTTTAGAGGACGCGGGAGAAGAGCTACCGACAACCTGGCTTGAGGTATGCGACCTTGCAGAAAAGCTGACGGATAAGTCAAAGAATATTTACGGATTTTCTATTCGCGGCGGCGCCGGCTCTTCCCAGCAGTTTGAGCAGATGATGTACATGCATTCCGGCATCGAAGAGATGTTTGACGAAGATGGTAATTCTACCGTAAATGATCCGGCACATGTAGAGCTTCTGGAGGCGTTTGCGAAACTGTACAATACTGCAACTCCGGAGTCTGACCTGACAAACGGATATGCAGAGATGGTTGCAGCATTTGATTCCGGCACAGCGGCAATGATTTTCCACAATCTTGGTTCTTATGGTGAGCACAAGAAAACACTGGGAGATGGAAACTTTACTGCGCTGACGACTCTGGAGTCCGAAAAAGAAACCTATCCAATCATTTCCAATGGCGCAACCTGCAATGCCGTATTTAAGGATTCCAAGAATCCGGAAGCAGCATTTCGCTTTATTGCGTACCTGAATGAGCATGAGGCATGCAGCTATTTCTGTTCTCAGATCGGACAGATTCCGTGCAACGAGGAAGCACTGCAGGATGACTGGGTAAATGAAGTAAAACATATGAAGGACGCAGCGGAAGCAATCCTTTCCGGAAACTGCACGCTGATTACCCTTCCGATCAATGTAACCGGTTATTATGATTTGCACAACAACGAGCTGGTACAGGGCTTCCAGCAGGTACTGCTCGGTGAGCTGAGCGCACAGGAATACCTGGACAACTGGGCAGATTCTATGACAGAATTGAAGAAGGAATATGACGAATACCTGGAATACATGAGCGAAAACAAGAAGTGATATACTTTCTGTAGACCGCGTGTGAAAAAGCAGTAAGGGAAAACTGCAGAAGGGCGTTTGATACTGATGCGGCCGGCAGACAGGTTCTGCCGGTCGTATCAGTGTATGACAGAAATGAGCGGAAAAGAGTGAAAGGCACTCTCGGAATCTCTTACGATCCTGCTTATGCGAGCCTAAATTCGGACACAGCGGGATTTGAAAGTATATTGAAGTGACAAGGGGGAAAGGACTGACCATGAAACAAAATAATGTAATTTTCTTTTTTACGGATCAGCAGCGTTACGATACGACCGGCGTGCACGGAAATCCGGATGGACTGACGCCGAATTTTGACCGGATGGCTCTGGAGGGAACGTTTGTGAAAAACGCATTTACGCCGCAGCCGGTATGCGGACCGGCAAGAGCGTGCCTTCAGACCGGAAAGTACGCGACAACGCTTGGCAATTACCGGAACGCGATTCCGCTTTCAGATCAGCACAAGACGATGGCACATTATTTCAATGAGGCCGGTTACGATACGGCATATATTGGAAAGTGGCATCTTGGCACAACGAGACTTGCCGTTCCGAGGGAAGAGCGCGGCGAGTATCAGTACTGGCTTGGCGCGGGCGCGCTGGAGGCAAGCTCCCGTCCGTACGATACGGTTGTTTACGACAATGATGACAGAGAAGTGAAGCTTCCGGGAAACCGGATTGACGCTTTGACCGATGCGGCAATCCGTTATATTGACGGCCATCAGGAAAAGCCGTTTTTTATGTTCCTGTCGTTCTTAGAGCCGCATTTCCAGAACTCCAATGATAGCTTTTCGGCTCCGTATTCGATGAAGCCGATCACCAATCCGTATACGCCGCCGGATCTGAATGCTCTTCATGGAACGGCGCATCAGCACCTTCCGGGATATTATGGCATGGTGAGCCGTTTGGATCAGTGCCTTGGCAGGATTCAGGATGCATTGCGGAGTCTTGGCATGACGGAAAATACGATTATTATATTTACCAGTGATCACGGCTGCCATTTTAAGACGAGAAACGCGGAATACAAGCGTTCCTGCCATGAGAGCTCGATCCGTCTGCCGATGGCAATGACCGGAGGCCCATTCTCCGGAGGCGGCACGCTGCAGCAGCTTGTGAGCCTGACCGACCTTGCGCCGACCATTCTGGATGCCTGCGGAATCCCGGTTCCGGATGATATGCAGGGACGTTCCATTATGCCATTAATCAGCCGGCAGCCCATCGACTGGAGAAAGTCGGTATTGGTTCAGATTAGCGAGGCAGAGGTTGGACGCGCGATCCGTACCGGACGCTGGAAGTATGCGGTGACTGCGCCGGATAAGGATCCGATTGCGGATTCCGGTTCGGATCACTATGTAGAAGCGTTTCTGTATGATCTGGAGGAAGATCCGTATGAGCTGGACAATCTGATCGGTATGCCATCCCACCGGGCACTCTGCGACCGTCTGAAGGGAATGCTTCAGGATCAGATGGAGGCGATTGGAGAAGCGCGTCCGGTAATTGAAAATGCGCCGGAGAAGCCGTGCGCGCAGCATCGGGTATTTCCGGGAGAAGAATTTTTATAAGCCAAAATGTATGTTCAGAATTTCTTGTGTACCTGCCTTTGCAGCGGATTCGCCACCGAAGCTGCTCCTGCAAAGGCAGGTATGGAGGGATTCTGAGAGTACATAAAATACAGCGGGGGTAATACAATGAATACATTGCAGCATGGCATTCAGCCGTTCTGGTTCTGGAATGGAGAAATGGATGATCGTGAAATTGAACGGCAGATTGGAGAGATGGCTGAGAAGGGGTTTCACGGCTTTCTGATTCATCCGCGGCAGGGAATGGAGGTTCCGTATCTGTCGGAAACCTATTTTGAGAAGGTGCGCGTTGCAGTCAATGAAGCAAAGAAGCGGGGGATGGAAGTCTGGCTGTATGACGAATTTCCGTATCCGAGCGGTGTCAGCGGCGGAAAGGTGACGCTGGAGCATCCGGAGTATTCCTGTCTGGAGCTGACAAAAACAACCGGGACATTTCATGGCGGCGAGACGGCAAAGCTGTACGCGCGATGGGGAAAGGTTGTCATGGCGAAGGCGTATCCGGTCGAAGACGGCGTTTGCCGCTGGGATAAGGGAATCGATCTGAAGGAGTATGTCGGCAGCGGATACCGCCAGGATGTATTTCAGATGAGCGGACTGACGGAATACAATAAAAAGCGGTATTTTCAGGGCGAGCTGTCGCAGTATCTGTACTGGAACACGCCGGAAGGAACCTGGAAGATCTATCTTTATACAGAAGTTGTTATGAAACACTTCAAGTATTTTGAGACATTTATTGATCCGTTGAATCCGATGGCGGTACACGCATTCCTGGATACGACGCATGAGCAGTACAAAAAGCACCTTGGTGATGAATTTGGAAAAACGATCCGCGGCGTTTTTACGGATGAGGTAACGGCATTTCCGCCGTCCGCGCCGTGGTCAAGGCTTCTGCCAGGATTGGTAAAGGAGCAGAGCGGACTGGATCTGACAGAGTATCTTCCGGCGCTGACCGAAGATATGGGAGAAATCACAGCTTCTGTTCGTTACGCGTACTGGAATGCGGCGACTGAGCAGTTTATTCAGAGCTGGGACAAGCAGGTATATGACTGGTGTGAGGAAAATAATCTGATGTACATCGGAGAAAAGCCGATTCTGCGAAGCAGCGAGCTGCGCTATACACATGTTCCGGGAATCGATGCCGGACATCAGAAATTCGGAAGCAAGGCAATTCTGGCAAGAGAGCGGTATCGCGCAAATGGAAAAATCGCATCTTCCGCGGCTCATTTCTATCAGAAACCGGCGGCGCTGTGCGAGGCGTTCCACAGCATCGGCTGGGGTATGACGCTGCAGGACTGTAAGTGGATTTTTGACTGGCTGACAGTGATGGGAATTGACTGGTTTATCACGCATGGAGCGTATTATACGTCGGACGCGCTGAAAAAGCATGATGCGCCGCCGTCTTTCTTCTATCAGATGCCATGGTGGCGTGATATGCCGCAGCTGACAGAATATACAGACCGGCTGAATCAGTTCCTGATGACCGGAAAACGCCGCGTTTCTGTATTGCTGATTGATCCGGTGACAAGCACCTGGACGGAAATCGGCGCAAGAAAACGCAAGCTGACACAGGATTTCGGTGATTTCCAGAACCTGCTGCTGCGAAACAGTGTGGATTATTATGTGATCGATCCGCAGCTGTTTGCAGAGGGAACAGTAAGCCGGGAAAACGGAGCGGTAAGCTATTGCATCGGCAAGGATCAGTATCCGATAGTCGTTTTGCCGTATATGACAAACCTGGAAAAGGCAGCTTATCAGAAGCTTCAGGAATACGCGGAAGCAGGTGGTACCGTGATTTGTGCCGGAACTGTGCCGTACCGCGCGCCGGAATGCGTTGGAGACAATGCGCAGAATGAGAGCAGCTATGCCGGATGGCTGGAGAAAACGCTTGGATTGAGTGCGGCTGCTGCAGAAGCGCAGTACTTTGCTGATCCATGCGTGGACGCAGCAGGAAATACGAAGATGATTGCAGCAGGCAGTACGATAGCAAAAGCGGCAGAAAGTACGGCGGCTGAAGCCGCGGCAGGATGCACCGGAAGCGCGGAAAAAGGAAGCTGTTTCTTTGAGAGCGCAATGGAAAACGCGGTTTCAAGGATTATTGATCTGGAAATAAAGCTTCGGGTGTGGACGGTTACGGAAATCGCGGATAAGGAAGCAGCGTGTGATCTGCTGAACATTCAGAAGCAAATGCCGGACGGCAGAGAAGACCTGTTTGTAACCAATCTGTCGGATCGCCCTGCGGATGTCGTGATTTCGTTTGGCGAAATGACGCAGAAGCGGACGCTGGCTGGAGGCGAATCGCTGTTCCTTGACAGCGCAGAAATCGGGAACTGTGATGCGGAGTCTGGCGCTGTCGGCATAGACGGGGCGGCTGCCGGCTGCTGCTGTGCTGTGCAGACTGCAAAAGAAACGGCTTTTGTGATCGAATGGAACCCGGATGAAGTGCTTCCGATGAAAGCGGAGAGCTGGAATGCGCTGCGGATCGGTCAGTGGGAGATGACACTGGCGGATGGACGCACGGCAAAGGCAGAGAGCTATCCGGTAATCGATCAGATGGAAGACGCGGGTTTGATGATCCCGATTCGTCAGAAGGATTATTTCGGCTGCCCGAAGGAACTGGAATTTCCGGCGGTGGACGCGGTTTATTCGTATCGGTTCCTTGATCGCCGGACAGAGAAAACGCCGGTGCTTCTGGTGATGGAGCCGGGAACGCTTCTTGGCGAGTGGAAGATTACTGTGAATGACACGGCTGTTTATACAGAAAAGGATTTTGTGCGCAGACCGGCATATTTGCCGTCCAATCTGGCAGTTGATCTGTCTGATGTGCTGACCGCAGGGGAAAACCGGATTGTGCTGGAAATTAAGACCGATAAGAGTTTTGGCGGCATCCGCAATCCGTTATATCTGTGCGGAGAATTTGGCGTGGAGCGTGCGGAAAATGGGCAGCAGGGACAGCAGGATCCGCTGGCGGCGCTTGTACCGGTGACAGAAGCCGGAAAGATGACTGATCTGACGGCATGCGGGTACCCGTATTATGCGGGAAGCGTTTTATTTGAAAGAAAGCTGTCGGAGAAGGAAATCGACCAGCTGAAGGCTGTTTCTCCGGATACTGAGATTCAGATTGTACGTGCGGAACAGGTGAAATTCCATGAGGCAGTGCGGATTCAGGCAGGAACGAAACCGGCTGTAATGCGGGCATTTGCGCCGTATGATGTATGGGCAAGGGCAAAAGAGCTGTTGGCAGAGCCGGTAATCCGAATCTGGTACGATACGTCGGCATCCAGATTATTTGAGGGCGAGACATTTGATGAAAACGCGCACAAATATAAGGATGTAATGGCGCAGCAGTGATCGATTCTCATAGACGGAACCGTGGAGATGTTCAGTTGATTTTTGTTAAAGAAGGGCGTGCCCCTGTCTGATGAACTGTTCCCTGTCAAGTAGACAGATGAAAAAACAAAATTTTTCTATCTCCAACCGTAGTTGTATGGTTGGAGATATTTTTCAGCTGCGAAGTAATGGCATTTTCCATTCTTCTGCGCTTTTCAAAATCCATTTGTTCACGTTTCTGCTCTTCTAATTTAATTTTTGCTCTTTTCTCAGCATAATCGTATGCTGCAGAATCCCTTTTTGGGCCATCTTCCTGGGTTCATGATTCGCAGAGTATCTTACTCTGCGAATTTTTTGCTTTACAGGAAATTGCTTTCCTGTAAAGCAAAAACGCTCCGCGAGGAT